>CAIKRN010000285.1 GCA_903829855.1 uncultured Opitutia bacterium | reverse complement strand
GCGGACTCGATCGCACGACCGGTCATATCACGGGCATGGAGAATGCGACGCTGAGAGTGACCGCCTTCGCGGCCAAGGTCAGGACGACCATCAGCGCCATTTTCAAATTCCACCCCCCAACTAATTAATTCTGCAATTCGTGCCGGCCCGGCTTCGATAATATGTTTCACCACTTCGATCTCACAAAGACCATCCCCAGCGGTCAGGGTATCCTGGACGTGACTCTTAAAGTCGTCCGTCTTATCGGTCACACAAGCGATGCCACCCTGGGCCCAGTTGGTATTGGAATCCGAACGAGTCTTCTTGGTCACAATGGCGACGGCATGGCCTCGCTTCGCCAGATTGAGTGCAAAGCTCAGCCCGCCGATACCACTTCCGACAATGATTGCCTCATAATGGGTGGCCATTGAGCCCTTAAACGTAGGGGGGCACGGATTGTGAACAAGCGGATTTGACGGGGGGTGCCACACCCCCTAAATCCCCCAAAAGTGGAAATCATCCTCATAGCCATCTGCCTGCTGGTCACCGCCGTCTTCGTCTTGGCAGAGATGGCCCTGGTTTCCTCCAATCGTCGCCGATTAGCCAAGATGGCTGAAAACGGGGACAAAGGTGCGGCCAGGGCCTTAGCACTACTCGCCGACCCCTCCAAATTCCTCTCAACGGTCCAAGTGGGCATGACCTTTGGAGGCATCATCGCCGCCATTTACGGCGGCCCGCCTTTAGCTAAAAAGCTCGTACCATTCCTGAGCGACTCCAAATGGGCCATACTCGTTGAGCATTCGACGATCATTTCCGAAGGTGTCGTCTCTTTTATTATCGGTGCCTTAACGGTCATCTTCGCCGAGATCGTGCCGAAGCGCTTGGCGTTGATCGAATCCGAGAAACTCGCCGCCGCGCTGGCTCGCCCCATGGCCGTAGTCGCAGGACTGTCTTCACCTTTAGTTAACTCCATGAGCTGGTGCGCTGACATCGTGATGCTCGCCTTCGGTCGCAAGCGCGCCCCCGAGGACACCATGTCCGAAGATGAATTACGCATGATGGTCGACCAAGGCATGGCCTCAGGCGTTCTCCATGCGGCCGAACACCGTATGGTGCACGGAGCGCTCTCCTTGGATTTGATTACCGCCGAACAACTGATGACCCCGAGTAATCGAGTCGTCTGGCTTAATCTCGAAGATACCGACGAAGTAAATTGGCGCAAAGTCGTCGCCTCCGGTCATACTTGGTTTCCCGTTTACCGAGGATCTCCGGACCGTCCGCTGGGGGTAGTTTCCGTCAAACGACTCTGGGCGAATCTTTCCTTGGCAGGCTCGGCCTCCATTAAAGACCTCCTGACCGAATCGCCGACCGTGACGCCTTTCAGCACCGGCACGCAGCTCCTCGATCGCTTCCGGAAAGATAAAATCCACATTGCTCTGGTGACCGATGAATTCGGTCGCACGCGAGGCGTGGTCTCCTTGAACGACGTCCTCGAATCCGTCGTTGGCGAGCTCCCGAACGAGGGTTCGCCAGTGGCTCAGCCTAAGCCCGTCCGACGTCGCGACGATGGCAGTTGGGTCGTAGATGCGGTGGTGTCGCTTGATGACTTCCGTGAGGCGACCGGCATCATCGGACGTTTTCCCGGCGAAGGCACGGGTCGATTCACCGCGCTCTCTGGGTTCGTCATGCGGACACTAGGTCGAATCCCCGCGGAAGGCGATCGCGTCGAAGCCCTCGGACACATCTTCGAAATCATCGATATGGACGGCCACCGCCTGGACAAAATCCTCGTGATGCCCAAAGCCGAAAGTAAACCCTTGGCTTAAAGCCGAACCGGCAACCCGCGACCTTGGAGATGTTCCTTGGCCTGCCGAACCGTGAAGGTACCAAAGTGGAAAATACTGGCGGCGAGCACGGCACTTGCACCGCCTTGCTGAAGTACGTCCGCAAGATGGTCGAGCGTACCCGCACCGCCTGACGCAATCACGGGAACCTCCACGGAAGAGGAAACGGCAAGATTGAGCGGGATATCATAACCCGCGGCCGTCCCATCCCGGTCCATGCTCGTGAGCAGGATTTCGCCCGCCCCGAGACTCTGGGCCTTGCGCGCCCACTCGACGGCATCGAGCCCAGTCGCATGACGGCCGCCATGGGTGAAGACTTCCCATTTACCAGGACCCACATTTTTAGCATCGATTGCCACCACAATACATTGGCTCCCGAAACGGCGAGCTGCCTCTAAAACTAAGGCCGGGTCCTTAATGGCAGAAGTATTGAGGGAGACCTTATCCGCCCCCGCATTAAGCATGGTGCGAATATCTTCCACCGAGCGAAGGCCGCCTCCGACCGTTAAAGGCATGAAAACCTGATCCGCGGTACGTTCGACGACGTCGACCATCGTCCGGCGTTCATCACTAGAAGCCGTGATATCAAGGAAGACGAGTTCGTCCGCTCCCTGCTTTTCATAGGCCGCCGCGACCGCGACGGGATCGCCAGCATCACGTAGTTCTTCGAACTTCACCCCTTTGACCACGCGACCCGCATGGACATCGAGACAAGGAATGATACGAACAGACAACATGGCAGGAGTGAATCCGTAGGGACGGCACAGGCGAAGGTTAAGCCTAAACTACTCCAGAACGACTGTGACAGGTCCGTCGTTCACGAGTTCCACCTTCATGTCCGCCCCGAAAACCCCCGTAGGCACGTCTTGCTCAAGGTGGGCAGAAAGCTGGCGGACAAAATGATCAAACAGTGGCCGGGCATCCTCTGGCTTCGCGGCACCGTTAAAAGACGGCCGATTTCCTTTAGAGAAGTCGGCCAGCAAGGTAAACTGACTGACCGCGAGGACCGCACCCCCAGCGTCCTTTAACGATACGCCCATCTTGCCGGAGTCATCTTCCATCAAGCGCACCTTATGCACCTCAAGCGCCAGTCGATTAACAATGCCCAAGTCATCTCCCTGGGCCACCCCTACCAGTAAGAGATAGCCTCGCTCAATCGAGCCGACGACCACGCCCTCCACGGACACGCTCGCTGACATCACCCTCTGCAGGACGATTTTCATGAATCAGATCAGCGCCTCGAGAATCGTCCGTAACTTCATCTCGGTCTCAATCGACTCGGCAGCAGGGTCGG
>CAIKRN010000284.1 GCA_903829855.1 uncultured Opitutia bacterium | reverse complement strand
GATGGCTCCCACTACTTTCGCCAATCCGTCGAACTCACCTCACCGCGGCAAGTGAAGCAAGTTTACGGAGTGGAATTTACGGATCTTCAACTGCCCCGACTCCTCACCGTCGGCACCGTCCCAGGATGTCCCGTGGCCGGAAGCGGTTTCTTCGCAGGTGTCGAAATGCCGGGATCCAGTAATCAAGTCAGTGCCGCCGGCGCCCGCATTGCCTTCAGCTGCGTACTCGAACTCACGCCAACCCAGTCTTACCGCTTCAGCTCCGTGACCGGCATCGCCCCCGAAGGCCAACTGCGCCGCGCCTTCCTCCGCTACATCGAACGCGAACGTGCCCGCCCCAGTCAGCCGTTTCTCCATTATAACTGCTGGTATGATTTGGGGTTTGGCGTCGATGAAGCCAAGATGGTCGACGTCGTTAAATCTTTTGATCGCGAACTCGTCCGCCAACGACACGTCCCCGTTCAGGGTTATTTAGTGGACGACGGCTGGGATAACCCTGGGAAGGGCTTGTGGGTTGAGAATGCGCAGAAATTTCCCACCGGTCTTCCGGGCACCAAGGCGAAATTTGCACCCTACGATGCGCACCTTGCGTTGTGGATCTCGCCCATGGGTGGCTACGGTGGCGACAAGGAACGGACCGCCCACGCCCAAAAAATGGGCCTACTTCCTCCCGGCCAGAAACTCGACCTCTCCTTCCCGAAATACCGTCAATGGTTTGAAGGCCGCTGCCTGCAACTCATGCGGGAAAGTGGCGTCAATTGTTTCAAGTGGGATCGCGCCGGCGAGAACGTCAGCCCCCACTTCATGGCCCTGCTGGAAATTGCCCGAAATCTGCGCCGAGAAAACCCGGCGGTCTTTATCAATGTCACGGTCGGCACCTGGCCCTCTCCGTTCTGGTTGAATCATATCGATACCACCTGGCGTAATGGGAGCAGCGATGTCGGCTGGGCGGGCAAAGGGGATGATCGGGAAAAGTGGCTAACCTTCCGGGACGGCTATTGTTTGAAATTATTCGTCCAGGCCTCGCCCCTTTATCCGCTCAATTCCGTAATGCATCATGGCATCGTCCATGGCCGCGCCTTCCAAGGGGAGAAAGTGGGGAAAGCCGGGAATGATCTTAAGAACGAAGCCCGTTCATACTTCGCCAACGGTGCATCCCTCCAAGAGTTGTACCTGACGCCATCGATGATGACACCCACGGCCTGGGATCAGGTCGCCGAATCTGCGCAGTGGGCCCATGCCCACGCCGAGGTCCTCCGTGATGCCCATTGGGTGGGTGGCGACCCACTGAAACTGGAACCCTATGGCTATGCCGCTTGGAACCCCCGCGAGGCCACCCTGATGCTGCGCAACCCCGATGACCAGCCGCGCACCATCGAACTCGAAGCGGGCACGGTCTTTGATCTACCCGCAGGCAACGCTCACCCCGTTTCACTGCGCGCCGCTTATCGCGATCAACGTATGGCAAGCCTCAGCCTGATTCCCGGCCAGAAGACCACTGTGACCCTCCAGCCCTTCGAAGTGCTGGTGTTCGATACCGCCAAGGCTCGGTAGTTCGCGAGCGCGCTCAACCCTACCTCGTTTCAACCTCTTGCCCACGTGTCCCCTCGCGAGGGCACGTTAGCGCCCGAGCGCCGCCTTCACCAACTGATCAGCACTGGCACCGGCACCGAGCTTGGTGAGCGCAGTGCGCACGCCCTTCTCGGCGTCGACGGGCTTAAAGCCGAGCGCAATAAGCGCGGCCATGGCATCGGAAGCAGGCGTCGGGGCGAGGGCACTCGCCGAGGGCACCGATGACACAACCGTCACGCTGGCACCTTCGAGGCCGACTTTATCCTTCAATTCCATGACGAGGCGTTCAGCGGTCTTCTTACCGATGCCGGGACATTGCGAAAGCAAGGCGACGTCGCCACGCAGAATCGCATCGCGCAGAATCGGCAGCGCCAGACGGCTCAAAATATTGAGCGCCATCTTAGGGCCGACGCCCGACACCTTCTCGACGAGTAATTTGAAGAACTCACGTTCCTCGGCGACGGCGAAGCCGTAGAGGGCCTGACCGTCTTCGCGGAAGACGTGGTGGATCAGCAGGAAGACTTCGGCGCCGAGTTTAGGCAGGCGCTCGGCCGTCGTGACAGGCACGTTGACCTCGTAGCCCACACCGGACGACTCGATGACGACGCGGAGGACGCCGGCTTCGATGAGCTTGCCACGGAGGGAGACGATCATGACGCGATGAAAGCGGAAGCGGTCCGGGAGTTAAGCCCGAATCTCGATGATGAAGCCCTTGAGGTAGCGGCTCTCGGGGAAGTTCAACAACACCGGGTGGTCCGCGGGCTGCGAAGTACGCTCCAGAATAACGGCTTCGCGGCGGGCATCCGAGGCGGCGTCTTCGATCACCTCAAGGTACATCTCTTCCGAGACACGGTGCGAACACGAGTAGGTCGCCAGAATGCCACCCGGGGCTAGCAAGCGGAGCGCGCGGAGATTCAATTCCTTGTAACCGCGGAGCGCGCCATCGACGGCGTCCTTGCTGCGGGCGAAGGGCGGAGGGTCGAGGACGATGAGGTCGAAGGAGGCTTCGCGGTGCTCCGTGAACCAGTCGAAGACATTGGCGACTTCGAAGGTGGCGCTCAGGCCATTCCGCTCGGCGGCGGAACGGGCAGCGGTGATGGCGTCTTCGGATTGATCGAGGCCGAGCACGCTGGTGGCACCGGCCTTGGCGGCGGCCAGACCAAAACCACCTTGATTGCAAAACGCGTCGAGCACGCGACGGCCCTTAGCGAGCTTCGCCACGTTCTGATGCTGGTCGAGCTGGTCGAGGTACGTACCGGTCTTCTGTCCACCCATCAAATCAATGAGCACCTGCACGCCGCCGACTTCCATCCAAGTGGGTTCGAGCGGCTTGCCGGAGACCGTGCGGATTTCCTGACGCAGGCCTTCGAGTTTACGCGTGGACGCGTCGTTGCGGAGAACGATTTCGCGGGGCTTCAGCAAGCGCTGCAGGATGTCGATGATTGTGGCCAAGCGCCGGTCGATACCGCAGGTCAGCGCCTGAATGGTAATCAGGTCGTTGTAACGGTCGACGACCAGACCAGGGAGACTATCCGCCTCCGACCAAATCAGGCGACACACCGGCTTGCCCGCGCGACGATTCACGGAGGCCGTCACCAGCTCTTCAAGCAGCGGGCTGTCCAGTGAGATCGGGCGACGTGAATAACGGCGCCAGGCGATTTGGGATTTACCGTTCCAGAGACCCGCGCCGAGGCAGCGGCCCTTGAGGTCGGTCAACTCGACGCAATCGCCATCGGTCGGCGGCTCGCCGGCAAACTCGACTTCACCGAGAAAGGCCCAGGGATGTCCCCGGAGAGCGCGCACGGGACGTCCGGCGCGAATACGAATAGCTCTTAGCATGTTAATTGACGGCCTTCAGCCTCGGTATGACCCAAACGGCGGTGAGCACGGTCGGAATCCACGCTGCGACCATGGGCGGCAGCGCACCGCTCTCGCCAAAGGCGGAGCAGAAGGAGGAGAGGAAGTAGAAGGCGAGAAAGAGTCCGAACGTCTTGGCGACACCCACCATCGGGCTTGCGCGACCGCCGGTGACCGAAAACGGAATCGCGACCGCGATGACGATGAGGCAGATAGCGGGGGCGGACATGATCGCATGGTACCGCATCACGTAGGCAGCGTTCGGACCACCGGGATTGGAGCCGGTCTGCTCGACGAAACGCGAAACTTCGCGGAGGGATAACGTGTCCGGCTCACGCGTCGAATAGAGCATTACCTCGGGGTCATCCTTATAGTCGGGAAGCTCCAGCTCCTTGAACGCTGGTTGGGCCATCAGCGAGCCCGTGGCCGGATCAAACCGCATGTCGCGACCCTCCCGAAACGTCCAATGCCAGCGACCTCCAGAGTATTTGAATTCGGCAAAGCGCGCGGAAATACTGCGAACCTCGCGACCACGCTCGTCGAAGGAGTGGACGATGACCTCGAAGGCCTGGCCAGTGGCGAGACCCAACTTAGAAATCAACCAGAGCCGATGGTCCTTGGTATTCTCAAAAGAAACGAAAGTGGCCTGCCCCTTGGGGAGCGCGGTGCCGCCCTTCGCTTTCAAGGCCGCGAATTGGGCGTTTTCGACGACCGCATTCTGGGCCTCAAGCGCATCCGGGACCAGGACCGCGTTTAATAAGGCAAGAAGCCCGGCCAGCAGGATGCCCACCGCCCACAGGGGGGCGGCTAGCCGCCACATACCGATACCGGCAGCCCGGGCGGCGACGATTTCCTGATTCCGATTCATCGCCCCCAAGACGAAAATGACTGAAATCAGCAACGAGACTGGAATCAGCAAGGAGGCGTTCTTGACCACACTTAACAGGAGATACTGAAGGATACTCCAACCCGAAGCGCCCCAGTTTAAGAACTCCGGAATCCAATTATACCCCTCAGAAAGGAGGAGCAGACCCATGAAGCTGAGTATGCATAAGGCGAAAATCTTGGCCCATTCGACAAGGATGTAGCGATCGAGGATGCGCACTGCCCGGAATGACAACAAGGGTCGGCTTTCCAGCAACCCCAAAGCAAGCCGGGTGCACGTTTCCGCCGAATAAATGCGAGATTCCACCACTAGGCCGAAGTCCCTACCGCAAGGATTGAAACCTTTCACGGAGAAGCCTGTCTTTTGACTGCTTGCCTAAGCCTAAAGGGTCGTTCGAATCACGGACTCCCCGCCCGACGCCGACCTTCCCCCGATCGGCCAACTCCTGCTAAATCCCCCATGCCCCGGTTCAGTCCCATCCTCGCTGCGCTCGTCGCAACCCTGCCCTCTTTCGGCGCGAAGCTGGACTATAACGAGGACGTCCGCCCAATTCTCGCGGAGAACTGTTTCTACTGTCACGGCCCGGACGCTAATAAGCGCAAGGCGAAGCTACGTCTGGATGTCCGGGAAGTGGCCCTACAGAAAAAAGCCTTCGTGCCTAGCGACGCCGCAGCGAGCGAGCTCGTGAAGCGTCTCTTCTCCAAGGACTCGGAAGAAGTGATGCCGCCGCCCGATTCGCATCGCACCGTCAGCCCAGCCCAGCGTGAAATTCTGAAGCGCTGGATTGCGGAGGGCGCCGAATATAAACCGCACTGGGCCTACGCCACGCCGGTCCGCCCGTCGTTACCGGACAACGGTGAGAAAAATCCGGTCGACGCCTTCGTGGTCGAAAAACTGAAGCAGGCTGGGCTCGCCCTCTCCCCCGCAGCACCCAAGGCCACCCTCCTCCGCCGCCTTTCGCTCGACTTGACGGGGTTACCGCCCACGCCCGAAGAAACGGCAATCTTCCTCGCTGACGAGAGCCCCGAAGCCTACGGGAAACAAATCGATCGGCTGATGGCCTCGCCGCATTACGGCGAACGAATGGTCCTGCCTTGGCTCGATGCCTCGCGCTACGCCGACAGCAATGGGTTCCAGCAAGACGG
>CAIKRN010000283.1 GCA_903829855.1 uncultured Opitutia bacterium | reverse complement strand
CTTGGAAGTCTCGGTCAGTTCAAAAAGTCGGCCGGCCTGGAGGGCTTCAAGAAGGATGCGCATCGGAGAGTCGGAATCAGGCCGCGCGAAGGCGCGGGCGGGCAATCAAATGGGCGAGGGTGACATAGGCAACCGTCATCAACGCGAGGGCCACCCAGAAAGTTACCCCAAGGGAGGCACCGGCCAGACCCAGACCCCCGGTCCACGGCGAGAAGGTGAGCCAGCCGGCGAAAGTCACTGCGGCCAGCGTCGTCAAGGAAAGCTGCCAGGAGGCACGAGACTGAATGAACGGCATCTGCGACGAGCGGATCACATGGACCACAAGGGTCTGCGTGATGTTCGACTCAATGAACCAGCCGGTATGGAAGAGGACGATGAACTGAGCCTGCCCGGCAGAATTCCCGGCGGCAACGAGTTCGCTCCAAGTACCGCCGCAGACGTGTGGACAAACGACGAACCACATGAGGGCGAAAGTAAGGTAATCGAACAGGGACGATACCGGACCGAGCCAGATCATGAAGCCCCGGATACCACTGATATCCCACTGGCGCGGCTTAAGAATCTGATCGGACTCCACGCGGTCGAACGGAATCGCGGTTTGCGAGAAGTCGTAGATGAAGTTGTTAAGCAGAATCAGAATCGGGCTGAGCGGCTCGAATGGCAACAGGATCGCCGCGCCGAGCACCGAGAACATATTACCGAAGTTCGACGAAGCTCCCATGCGGATATACTTCTCGATATTGCAAAAGATGCGGCGGCCTTCATCAATACCATCAACGAGCACCAAGAGGGATTTCTCGAGCAGCACCACATCGGCAGATTCCTTCGCAACGTCCACCGCCGTGTCCACGGAGATACCCACGTCGGCGGCCTTGAGCGCCAGCACGTCGTTAATGCCGTCGCCCATGAAGCCGACGGTGTGGCCTTGAGCCTTCAAGGAACGAATGACCTGCTCTTTCTGCGAAGGCGTCAGGCGGGCCATGATATCAGCTTCCAGCACCGCCGCGTCGAAGGTCGCTTTATCCATCGCCGCAAGCTGGGCACCGGTGAGGACGCGGCCGACGGGCATACCGACATCCGCACAGACCTTACGCGAAACGAGTTCATTGTCCCCGGTAAGAATCTTCGCGCGGACGCCCCGGATTTTAAGGCCAGCGAGGGCGGTCGCTGCGGTCTCCTTGGGCGGGTCGAAGAAAGCAAGATAGCCGAGTAGCACCAAGCCGGCCTCGTCGGCCGTTGAGAAGACTTCCTTCGAACGATCAAACTCGCGGTAAGCCAGCGCAATCACGCGGAAACCCTGGGCCGAAAGCGAGCGATACTCCTCCATGACCTCGTCCTTGATCAAGGGGATCATCGTGTGGATCTCGTCATCGATCTGATAGCGATCACAGACGGCTAGGATCTCCTCCACCGCACCCTTGCAGATGAGTAAGTGATCGCCTTCGTGATCCACGACCACCGACATGCGGCGGCGCTGGAAATCAAAAGGGATTTCGTCAACCTTGCGGCAACTGCGTTCGACGTCGAGATCCGTGCGATTAAGGATCGCGCGGTCGAGCAGATTACGGAGACCCGTCTGGTAGTGCGAATTCATCCAAGCGTAACGCAGGACGTCTTCGGAATCGCGACCGATGACGTCGACGTGGCGCTGGAGGACGATGTGATCCTGGGTGAGCGTGCCGGTCTTATCGGTACAGAAGATATCCATCGCCCCAAGGTTCTGGATGGCGTCGAGGCGCTTCATCACAACCTTGAGGCGGGCCAGCGTACGCGCGCCTTTGGAAAGACAGGCCGCGAGAATCATCGGGAGCATCTCGGGCGTGAGGCCGACGGCGACCGTTAGGGCGAACAAGAAAGCCTTTTGAACGTTATGCGTATGCCAGGCATTAAAACCAAAGGTGAGCGTTACCATCACCAACATCATGCGAATCATCATCCACACGAAGCTGCGGGTGCCCTTTTCGAAGGCGGTCTGATCCTTACGCTCGACGAGACGGGCGGACATCGCGCCGAACTGCGTCTCGCGACCAGTGGCCAGCACGAGGGCCTTGGCCGAGCCGCTTTGCACATTACTACCCATCAAGCATCCATTCGGGCACTCTTGAGCAGAGGTTTCTTTGGGCACCGTCGCCATGACGACGCGCTCGACGGGCATCGACTCGCCCGTCAGCGCCGACTGGGAAAGGAAGAAGTCCTTGGCTTGAATGACGCGGCAGTCGGCCGGGATAATCGAGCCCGCGGCGAGCACCACAATATCACCCGGGACAATTTGGTCGATCGGTACCGTAATCTCAACGCCGCCACGGATGACGTCGCACGTCGATTTCACCATCGCCTGCAACTTCGCGATAGTCGCTGCCGAGCGGCTCTCTTGGAAATAGGATAGGAAGACCGAGAAGAACACCATGCCGCCGACGAGCGTGGTGCTGAGAATCTTCTTCGTCGGATCATCTTCGAAGAAAAACGAGAGCACGCAAATGACCATCAACTGCACGACCAATGGTTCTTTGAACTTGCGGAGGAGTTCAATAATCGGACGCGGCCTCGGCGCGGTGACGGAATTAGGTCCGAACTCGACGATACGCGCCGCAGCCTCATCGGCGGTCAGGCCTTCGCGTCGTGATTTGACTGCCGCGAACGCCTCTTCCTCCGGGGCGTGCAACATCTGCGCCGTGCGTTGATTTTCTTCAATGACTTGCTTCTGGGCGGCCATAACGGAAAGGAGAAAGCCAGACTACAAACGGCGACCGCACCAGCCAGCCCATAACTTTACCGACTTCGACAGCCGAGTGACGAGCAGGCAACATCTTGCCGAAGGGCCGTGATCGAGTACGCTCCGGGCACAAAAAACCCGCCGATACTCGGCGGGTTTTCAAGGTCCTGGGAGAAGGACTTAGCCCTTGGTCACCAGACCGGCCTTGATGGCCTTGACCGAGACCCACTGGCGCTTGACCGAGCCGTTAGGCTGGACGACGCGGATGCGCTGGACGTTCGGCTTGAACGTGCGCTTGGTCTGCTTGACGAGCTGGAAGCCGATGCCGCCACTCTTCTTGGACTGACCACGGTGAATGATACGGCGGCCTTTGACGGGGCGCTTGCCGGTGACGACGCAGATACGGGACATAGTGTTCGGGCTCCTTTTGGAAAGTCGGAGCAAAGGAGTGCCGAGGCTCTTGGCAAGCGGTAATTACCCTTCAAGTCCGCTTCAAAGCCCGATCGAGCGCCTGTAATCCTGCAGAAAGAGCGTCTGGAGGGGTCAAAAGGCTCAAAACGACACTCGGGACAGTTGTCGGCATTCCATAGAAATATCCGGGGTGAACCCAGACGCCTTCACTCAGCGCGTTCATCAGGAAGCGATCCTCATGCACCCCTGGGGGTAAAGTCAGGATACCCGTCCAACCAGCAGGGCGGGGTAAAACCGTGCAGCCGGTGACTGAAGCGGTCGTCCAGGCCCGCAAGGTGGCCTCACCTTGGGCGACCCGAGTGCGCACCAAGGCGCGGAGAGGTTCGGCCCGGCGGAGTAGGTCTGGCAAGGCGAGCTGGGCCGGGGTGTTCACGGAAAGATAGGCATCAGCGATGTGCTCCAGTCGGCGACACGCCTCAAGGGTCGCCACCGCTGGGCCGGCTACGACGATCCAGCCGACCTTCAATTGCGGCGCGAGCGCGACCTTGGAAAGCCCGCTGAGCACGAACGTGAGCACATTCGCTTCACCCGCCCACGTGCCTGGCGAGGCCACGCCTTCGGCTGGGTAATCCAGGAAGACTTCATCACAAACAATCGCCAAGCCGTTCTTAAGCGCAAAGCCACGCAGCACGTCGCGATCACGGCGGCCCACAAAAGCGCCGGTCGGATTCGAAGGATTAATGGCGAGAATCGCCCGCGTCTGGCGATTCACACTCAGCGTCGTGATATCGATAACCCACTCGCCCGCGAGCTGCACAAGCTGATAAGGACGGAGCGTCACGCCTTCAAGCGCGGCAATCACTTCAAGCAAAGGGTAAGCAGGCGACGGCACCAACACTTCGTCGCCCGGATTGCAGAGTAGCTTAAAGACCCATGAATAAGCCTCGCTCGTGCTGGCCGTCAGGAACAGACGGTCAACCGGCACGCGCGCTCCGCGTGAGGAATAATAATCCGAGACGGCAGTGCGGGCCGAGGCCAAGCCCAGCGGATCGGGATCCTGCCGCTGGATACCATCGCGACGCAGCATGGGACCAAGGTCGGTGGCAGACCAAGCGAATCCCGCATTGGCCGGATTAGAATCCGAGAGGTCGAGCACCGGCAGGCCGGCGGCGAGACGCTTCGCCTTGGCCTTACTCAAGGCATTGGTCGTGTCGGCGAAAGAGAGTCTCGAACTAAACATTGGGAATGCGGAAGCGGTTGGCGGTTAGCGGTTGGCGGTTGGACCGCGAAGGTGGCAACAATCCGCAAGCAGACCCCACAAGCAAGGGTTATGAGCCCAGAAGGGACTTATGTTCTATGGCGCATGTCAGTAGACCGGAAGGACGGAGCCGAAGGCCCGGTTGCCTTGTCGGGGTCGGCGGCGCCAGCGCATCGGGAGGCCCGGAAACGAACAAGCCCTCCGAGGAGACGGCCAGTTTCCTCGGCACGGCCCAGCAGCGACTCGCAGATACGGCTATCCAGAAGGCCAGCCTCCCGCATCACCTCCACCTGGGTGCGAAGCTCACACAACGAGCCCCTTGCGATGTAAAGGAACCTCAAGGCGTCCTGATTCGTCCCGCGGCCGGCGCCTTCGGCGATGTTCGACGGCACGGAGATCGCCGCCCGGCGCAGCTGATCGACGAGCGCGAAGTCATTCCGGACCGCCGCGACATTCACGACTCGATACACTTCGACCGCGAGGGCCTTGGCGGCCTTCCATGCCGAAAGATCGCGATAACTGACCACCTTGGGATTCTCTTGGGGATGCATAAACTCCCCATCATCGAGAAACGCTCTCCCTCCGCACGTCCCGCTATTACCCATGACACGACTGACAAACTTCCTCCACGCCCAGACCCCATAATATCCCCACCCTGCCGCTTTGTGCGCCATCCCAACCGCCAACCGCTAACCGCCAACCGCCGCCACCACCTTTGCCTCCTAATTCCAGATTGAACTCATCCCCTCCCCCTCCAAAGGTGTCCCCATGTCCCAGCAAGTCGTGAAGCCCCGTGTCCGTGGGTTCATCTGCATCACCTCCCACCCCGACGGCTGTGCCGCCGCCGTTCGTGAGCAGATTGCCTACGTAAAATCCCGCCAACCCATCCAAGGCGGACCCAAGTCCGTCTTAGTGATCGGCGCCTCCACGGGCTACGGACTCTCCTCGCGCATCTCCGCAGCCTTCGGGTCCGGCGCCGCGACGCTGGGTGTGTTCTTCGAGCGTAACGGCGAAGGCGATAAGCCGGGCTCTCCTGGCTGGTACAATACCGCCGGCTTCCACGCTGAAGCTAAGAAGGCGGGATTGAAAGCCGTCTCCATTAATGGCGACGCCTTCTCGGCGGAGCTAAAGACCCAAGTCATCGATGCCATCAAGTCGAAGATGCCTGGCGGCAAGATCGACCTCGTCGTCTACTCCCTAGCGTCCCCTCGCCGCACCGCTCCCGATGGCGTAACGTATAAGTCCGTCCTCAAACCAACCGGCGCACCGTTCCACGCCAAGAACCTCGATACCGACCGCAAGGTCGTGAACGATGTGACGCTCGAAACCGCCTCGGCGGATGATATCGCGCAGACGGTTAAGGTCATGGGCGGAGAAGACTGGGAACTCTGGATGAACGCCCTCGACGGCGCTGGAGTCCTCAAGGAAGGCTGCCAGACGGTCGCCTATTCTTACATCGGCCCCCGCGTCACTTGGCCTATCTATAAAGACGGCACCATCGGCAAGGCGAAGGAAGACCTCGAGCGAGCCGGCCGTAAAATTGACAGCCTGATGAAACTGCACCGCGGTCGCGCCTTCGTCTCCGTCAATAAAGCCGTCGTCACCCAGGCCAGCTCCGCTATCCCCGTCGTCCCGCTCTACGTCTCCCTGCTCTTCAAAATCATGAAGGCCAAGGGCACGCACGAAGGTTGCATCGAGCAAATCCAGCGTCTCTTTGAGAAGCAGATGTACAACGGTAACGCCCTCGACTTCGACGAGAACGGCCGCGTCCGCATCGATGACTGGGAAATGTCCGCCGACGTCCAGAAGGCCGTTTTCGACCTCTGGCCCCAGGTGACTACCGAGACGTTCGATGCCCATGCGGACTTCGCTGGCTACCAGACCGACTTCATGAAGAACTTTGGCTTCGGCCTCGCGGGTATCGATTACGAAGCCCCGACCGAAGTTGAACGCACCCTCGAGGACGCCTAAGTGACTAAAGTATTTTCCATCGCCAATCAGAAGGGCGGCGTCGGCAAGACGACCACCACGGTAAACCTCGGCGCTGGCCTCGCCCGTCTCGGCATCTCCACCCTGATCATCGACCTCGACGCCCAGGCGAACGCCACCAGCGCCCTCGGCATCGAGAAGACCGAAGGCAAGTCCCTCTACAAAGTCCTCCACGGTGAAGCTAAAGCCGCAGACATGGTGGTCGCGACCTCGACGGCGAAACTCGACCTCATCCCTTCGGAAGTCGACTTGGCCGCCATCGAATCCGAACTAACTCAGGCCGAAAACTACCTCGGGCGCCTACGTGAAGCACTCGCTCCGCTGATCGCCGCTGGCAAGTATCAAGCCATCTTGATCGATTGCCCACCCGCGCTCGGCATGCTCTCGATGAACGCCCTGGGCGCATCGGATCACCTCATCGTCACCCTGCAGACTGAATACCTCGCCATGGAAGGCCTCGGCCAGATCCTTGGCGTGGTCGATCAACTTAAGGCCGCTGGGGCGAGCGATAAGCTCACCGTTGGCAGCATCGTAATGACCATGTACGACTCGCGCACGAAGCTCTCGCGCCAAGTCGTTGAAGAAGTAAAAACCCACTTCCCTGCCTTGGTCATGGAAACCATGATTCCGCGCACCGTCCGTCTGTCGGAGTGCCCGAGCCACGGCCAGACGATCTTCCAGTACGACGTCCATTCCCCGGGTGCGGTGGCGTACACCGCGCTCGCCAAAGAGTTCGCCAAGCGCTTTGCGCTGAAGTGAGCGACGTCGGCCAGCCGCGCATCCGCCCAGCGCGGAGCTTTGAAGAACTCAGATCCACGCGCTTCGCCGATGGCGTCAACGCGCTCTACTGGGAGCGCACGCTGCCCGGCGATTACGCCGAGGTCATTGCGAAGCTAGGACCCGGCGAAGGCATCGTGCCGCTCGACGACGCACGCATCCAGGCCCTCGACCTGACGACCGCCGGACGTCTCGCCGCCGAAGCGATGCTCGCTGATCAGCAGCTTTTACGGGACCACGACCTAGCGCCATCACTCAACTGCGTCTACGACTGCATGCGCAGCCTAGACGCTGGCACCGTGCCAACGGACGTCACCTCATTCCACATCGACAGCGCACCCATCGAGGTCGACACCTGGCTCTGTACTTACCACGGCGCCTGCAGCGAAGGCCTCCGCAACGAGGACGCTTTACTCAAAGTCGAGATCCCGGAAATCCGCGCGGCGCTCCTGCGGGAATACGGCGGGGCCGATGATGCCAGCTTCGCGGAGTTCCTACACGAGCATAGCTACGACTCGCATTACGCGCCCAAGCCCGGCGCGACGCCCTACCCCTTCGGCACCTTCACGCTCTGGCGTATCGCCACCCAATGGCCCGGAAGCCCTGTACCGCCCTGCATCCACCGCGCCCCGGAAAATAAGCCAGGCTCCCCGCGGTTGTTACTGATTAGTTAAGCGAGCAAGTCTAACCCCAACCCGAGCCTACCACGCATCAGTGCGGAAGGGCGAAGCCGGCAGGTCGGCGCCATTAAAGAGGTTACAGCCTTCAGGGTTCTCGGCCCACGCGTAACGGACGGAGACGGGGCTGAGCACTTCCCGACAGCTGACCACGACGGAGTCGCCTTCAGTTCGCGCATTCGCCCAGAAGAACTTCCGGTCCGCTCCGGCAATCGCGAAGCGACGCAAATCGCCGCCCTTAGCCTGCAATCCAGCCGCATGGCTGAAAGCGATGCGCACCGTCGGACCTTCGACCTTCATCCCGAGATAGCGTGGACCGCTGGACTCAATGGCTCGACCGTAAGTTTTCTCCAAAGCCACCAAGGCGAGACGAAGACCGACGTCCTGCTTATTCGGCGGATGAATCGTGTAGGCATTACCCAGCTCGATGCCGACCGCGATACCCACATTGGGAACTTCATCGGCGACACGCACCTGCGCCTCCCGCAGGAAAGGCCAACTGTCACGCGTCCGATTAGGCTCGTCGTGGGGGAGTCCGTTATTCACCAGCTGCTGCATGATGAATGAAAAATCACCCTGCCCCCACTGTGCACGCCAATCCTGAATCATGGCTGCAAGGAGCGTGCGGTACTCAGCGTGACGGGGTGCATTGCTCTCGCCTTGATACCAGATTGCCCCGCGCATTCCATAGGGCACCAACGGCGCGATCATCCCGGCGTAAAGCGAGGCGGGGACGTTACGCATCACCATCCGGCTGGGCTTAGGGCGCGCGGCCAAGGCCTCCCGGCTCAGCGGAGCGAAGGCGCTCTCCTGGCGCAGAAGCCATTCGTCGCCGACCTTACCGACATCCGCCACCGGTAAGTCCAACTGATGGCCGGCCACCCAAGGTCCTGCCTTCTCCGTCGCCGAGACAATCCGGACGGCGATGACATTGCGGCCGGCTTTGACGAGCCGACCAGGCACCTGATACCGCCGCTGCTGGGTATAGAATTCAGGCGGCTTATCGGCGGCATGCCCGATCTCCTCACCGTTCCAATACGCGGTGTCATATTGCTCCGAAATCCAGACGAGACTCAGCGAGAAAGGCTTACCCGCGGCGGAAGCAGGCAAATCAACTTCCTTTCGAATCCAGAAGACGCCGCCCGACTTGAAGCCTTGCTGCCCCCATTGATTGGGGAAGCGGACCTTCTTCCACTCCGCAGTGTCGGCAGAAACTTCCGCCCACCCCTTGGCGGCTTCGGCGACAGGCGGTGGGCGCACGCCGTACTTTTCCTCCCAGGCGGCGCGAGCGGCGGGAAAGAGTCGGGTGACTTCCGGCAAGGCGATCATCTCAGCCACTTCGGCATCCGCTCGAGCTCCGACGACGGGGATACCATGAAGCACTTCCAGTCGGGTCCACGATTCGATGGGCGTGCCACCGACGGAAGAATGGATCAAGCCCACCGGCACCTTCAGCTCCGCCTGCAGTTTCCGGCCGAAATAATATGCCGCAGCCGAAAACGACCCCACGGTCTTCGGGGCGCACGGCGACCACTCGCCCTTCACGTCGGCGACCGGCTGGAGCACGGGATTAGGCGCCACCGTAAAAAGCCGGATGAACGGATGGTCCGCAGCGGCCACTTCCTTCTCCGCGTCCGCGCTGACTCCCACCGACATGGTCATGTTTGACTGACCTGAGCACAGCCAGACCTCGCCGACCAAGACATCTTGAAAGGAAATTGGGCCAACCTTTAGCGTACGAGGCTCCGTGCTCGCGGGCATGGCATCAAGCGTGAGTTTCCATCGTCCCGCGGCGTCGGCGACCGCGGCCTTCTTCTGGCCGCCGAATTCCACGGTGACGCGCTCTCCGGCCTCGGCCTGCCCCCAGACGGGAACGGCCTGGTTGCGTTGCAGCACCATGTGGTCGGAAAAAATAGCCGGCAACTTGGACTCTGCTAAAGCGAATGAACTAAGGAAGATGAGCGATAAATATCGAAGCATGGGGGTGTGGATTGCGTCAATTTGAGCCAAAGGTTTCAGCTATCAAGCATCGACCACCCCAGCAACGAGCGGATAAGTTTGGGCTCCGCTCATGTTTACTCCCGGAGGCGGACGCCTAACCCCGGCCCGCTTTAATCTCGAGAGGTTGCGCAAACTTTAGCCGGATTCAGAGCACCTCGGCGGCAATCTCTTCCCACAACTCATTAATTTGGGCCGGCTTCCGCACCGGTCGGCCCGCTTCCGCGAACCAGTAGCGGGCGTTAGCGAGATCGCCCTCTATGAGGTGCAGCAACGCATGCAGCCAGGAACCCATCGGCGTCTCGATATCCTGGGCGATGAGATGGGCTGCATCCCAATCCCCTTTCTTAATCAACCAGAGGGTCTTCGCTTCGGGCGAGAGCCCGGCGGGTGGCGCCGCATCACTCAAGGCCGATTTTAGGAGTTCAGAGGGGGTCATGCCAAGCAGGTGAAGGGATGATTAAACCCCCCGATGAGCGATGACAATTACGGAGCGAGCCCCTGCCCCCTTGCCAATCGCCCGGCAGCCCCCATCGTGGGGCGTACCCCGATGATCCGTCATATCATCCGCCATCGACCCCTGCTCATCGGCTGCGGAGTAACGTTCATCCTGCTACTTGACGCTTCCAATCAACTGGAAGTACCGATGCGCCACGTGCCCGGCGAAGTCTACGACCGCTACTTGAGTACGCTCCGCGCTGACGACCCGCCGGCCCGACTGCTCGAGGAAGCTAAAGCCGGGAACACCCAGGCCCAATACATCTACGCACTGCGGCATACCCGCTACGCACCCACCGACCTGCAAATCAACCCCGACCAAGCGGTCGCCTTTGAATGGATGAGTAAGGCCGCCGAGAACCGCCACCCACGCGCCATGGCCGTCCTTGCGCTCTATTACTTCAACGGCATCGGCACGGCGAAGGACGAAGCTAAATCGCGCTCATGGGCGCAGAAAGCGGCGGAGAAAGGCCAGCCGATGGGAATTCGGTTACTCGGCGAGATTCGGGCGGCGGAAGCATCGCGCTTAGAACAACAATTTAAACAGCAGAACCTCACCAAGCCGGAGACGAATCAAGAATTTCAGGCCGCCCGCAAACTGATGCAAGCCCGCCGCAATGAACTGCGCAAAGAAAGTTACCTGGAGATTGAGCGTGCCGCCAAGATGGGTGACTCAGCCGCCCTCCGGATGCTCGGCAAGGCCTACGAGGAAGGTCATCCCGGGTTCACGCAGAACTTTCGGTTGGCCATAGACTACTACACGCAAGCCGCCTTGAAGCGCGACACCGTCGCCATGCAGTTACTCGCCGAACACTACGAGTGCGGCACCACGACCGTCGTAAATCTCGCCTCCGCCTATGCCTGGCGCTTGGTAATCTATGAACTCTCGGGCGAGGACAACGATCGGGCGTACTTAGGCGAACTACGTAAGCGCATGGGGCTGTCGGAGATTCTCGCCGGCCAAGAACAGGCTGGGGTGGCCTTGAAGCAACTTCCCTCGGAAAACGACGCCGCCCTCGCCCGACTCGCGCAGAGTCGCTGAGCGAATCGCGAACGGGGTTTGACCCATCGGCGCTTCCCAACTCGATAAGTGCATGCCCGCTCATCCACGCCGTGCCCTGACCGGCGTGCCCGCGCACGCCCGGGCAGTGTGCGCTTGTTCGGAGGGAGCCGGGCGCAGCGTCATCATCTTACTCGCCTCGAATCTTGGCGCCGCGGAAACGCTGGCGGAAGAAACCGCCCAGCTGCTTACGCTGCTCAACGGAGCACAGCCCGTCGCCCGGACTTTAACGGAATCGGATGCGGCGGTGCCGGCCTTTGAGGCCGACTGCGATCTGCTCGGCGTCCTCTCCCTGCTCCGGCATGGAGCCCATGACGCAAAGAAACCCCTACTCATCGCTTGCACCCCAGGCTCCATCACCCGCCGCTCCCCCGCCCCCGAGGCCAGCGCCGAGGCGGAGATCGTCGTGCGCAAGGGCGAGAAACTTGCGCTCCGCGATTTCGCCAAACGGCTGGCGGAAGATTTCGGCTACGCCCACGAAGCCCTCTGCGAACAGCCTGGCGAGTTTGCCCTGCGCGGCGGCATCCTCGACG
>CAIKRN010000282.1 GCA_903829855.1 uncultured Opitutia bacterium | reverse complement strand
CGAGAATCACCGAGCTAATCTCATGCGTAAACTCGGGGTGCGCGACGTGGCCGGCCTGGTCCGGTTCGTGGTCCGGCAAGGATTAGTCGATCCGTCGGGCGAGTAATATTTAACATAAAATGGCGGACTTTGTGTTCGCCCGCGTCCAGTCAGGGGGCAGAATCATCGCATCCCCCTATGAAGACAACTTCCCGGAAGGCGAAAACCGTCGTGGTCGTGGAAGACCAAACAGCCATCTGCGAGATGATCATTGAGATGCTCGAGCTCCGCGGTGTCTACCGCGTCCTCGGCTCCACCGCCGACGGCACCGAAGGCCTCGCCCTCGCTAAACAACTCCAGCCCGACATCCTCATCCTCGACATCCTGCTGCCGGGCATCAGCGGCCTCGAAGTCCTCCGCCAGCTGCACGACAAGCAACCGGACCTCAAGGTGCTCGTCTTCTCGGGCAAATCCGAGAAGCAACTCGCCCGCGGCATGCTCTCACTCGGCGTCCGGGGCTTCGTCCCGAAGAGCGCTCGCCTTTCCGAGCTCCGCCAGGCTGTCGATGCCGTCGCCGCCGGCGATACGTGGTTCAGCGAATCCTTCCAGCAGGCCATGACCGATGCCCTCACGGCGCCAGAAAGCGACGTCGACGCCAAAGGCACCACGCTGACCGACCGGGAAAAAGAAATCGCCGTGCTCCTGGCCCAGAGCAACTCGAGTAAAGAAGTCGCCCAGAAACTTGATATCAGTGCCAAGACGGTGGAGAACCACCGCACGAATCTCATGCGCAAGCTCGGCGTCCACGATGTCGCGGGCGTCATTCGCTACGTGATCCGCCAAGGGCTCTACGACCCGTCCGACGCCTAAAGCCGAATACGCAGGCGCGGAGAGATCGGCGTGCTGCTACCTTTGCGCGGCCCCTTCGGCCCCTTACCCTTTGGCTCCTCGTCGGAGACCATGGCTTCGGCAAATTCCGCTGGCATCGGGGACGTCGCCTTGAAATCGATTTTTTCGCCCTGCCAGTCAAAGATGAGATGCGTCGACTCTGCATGCAGAAAGAGGCGCTTAAAGCCGCGGGCCGAGCCAACGGTCTTGTTAAAATCAAAATCGCCGTAGGTGCGATCGCCGAGAATGGGATGCCCATGCGTCGAGGTCTGCACCCGGAGCTGGTGCGTCCGTCCGGTCCGCGGCTCGAGGTGGATGAGCGAAAGCGGCAACGTGCCGCTCGAGGGTCGCATCCACTGATAAACGGTGACGGCGGGTGCACCCGCGCCGGTCTCGGAACGAACCCCACCCCCTGGCCCCTTCGTTTTGGCGAGTTGATCCTGCCAAGTACCACGGGGCGTGCGCAGGCCACGCCCGCGGATTAAGGCCACGTATTTCTTAGACACTTGCGAACGGGCAAACATCTTGCGCACAACCCCGGCCAAGCCTTCGTCGACGCTTAACAATAAGACGCCACTCGTCGGCGAGTCCAAGCGGTTGAGCAAATACACCCGTCGAATCCCCCCTTTGCCATCGCGCACATGGAAGGCCTCCTCCTCGAGCGAATAATTGCCCGTAATCAGGATGGTGCCCTTCTCCGCGACCTCCCCGGGGTTGGGATGCGAAAGAATCCCCTCCGGTTTCTCGACCGCGATGAGGCCGCATTCATGCGTCTGCACCACGCGGACGCCACGTCCAAAGGGAATCCAATCAGTAGCCAAGGTCATTCGTGGTAATAAAGAAAGTTAATCGTGACGATGTCGCTCTCGCCGAATTGCGCCACCATATCCGCCCGCCAGATGTCATAAGGCGCAGGGGCCATGACCGCATCTTTGCAAGCCAGGGCCATGATGCGCGGGACATTGGAACTAAGAATGGCGGCGTCCGTGACGGTGCCATCGCGATGTAATCTAAATCGAACTAGGGCCGAGCCCCCCTCAATCGACTCGAAGCGGGAACGGCGGATAGTGCTCCACCAGGCCGTCTGAATCGCCTCCAGCATTCGCTGGGTATAATCGCCGTAATTACTGAAACGGCAATCAATGGAGATGACCCCCACTCGCCCGACCCCGACGGGATTTTTCAATAACATGCCGGAAAGCCCCGAAGGCACCATCGCCCGCGGGCGATTAGGGTTAGCGGGGGTGGGCGGTTCGTCCGGGGTGGGCTTAGCTTTGGTATCGACGCCTTCCTTTGGGCCCACGGCACTCCCTGCGGTTTTCGGTGCCATCGCCACCGTCGGCGGTAAAGCGGGCGCGGGGGGTTGCAAAACTTCGTCATTCACCCGCGGCAAAGCCTTCGCCACAATAATCTGTTTGGATTTTCCGTCAGACTTGGGCAGGGGCGACTTCGTGGGCGACTTCTCGGGCACGGGTTGTGCCGCGGTCTGATTCTGCGCCGCGAAGAATGGCGTCTGTTTGGGCACGGCCTGATTCGCTGCACTATTCGCCTGAGCAAAACGCATCGAAGGCGGCAAGCGCGCTTCCTCCACCTTGATGGGTGTCGTGATGACCTCGACGGGCTGCTGAGACAGGCTGAACTTTTGCTGAAAGGTGGGCGGAATCAGCCAGAGCAAGACCAGATGCAAGCCGAGCGAGACCAGTACCGCGAGTGTCACGGCCCGGTAGTCGATATTGTCATCATCCCGCACGCCTCGAAGTTAAGGAGGGGCGGACCGACTTCAAGCGCTGGTCCGACTTATTATCGGGACCCGAACTCGCGATGCAAAGCCTCTAGCGTCCGCCGACAGTCCTCCCGCGTGCCGATGACGACGTAGAGCTGAAAGGAGTAATCACCCGGCTTAATAGACTCCGACTGCTTTAGCCGAAAGACACAGTTCCATTTTACGACTTGAGCATGGTCGAACTTAAAACGGCCGTAACCGACCGGCGGCTGGCCTGCGAGCGGACGATCAGGCGTAAAAATGCCCATGGCATGGGTCCCCGAGGGCATCGAGAGCACAACGGGGTCGCGGATTTCACCATTCTGTCGCGCCAGGGGGACCAGGGTCGAAGTCTTCGCATCAAACCGAAGCTCCTCGCTGAACGACCACGGCATGTATCCCGTCAACGCCTCGACCTGGAGGAACTTATGCGGACGGTCCGCCGGCACCGTAAAGGTCACTTTATAATCCAGCACGTGATCCATGCCCGGGCGACCGATACTGACCTGCTTCGTCAGCACATGATTTGAGAGCAGCTCGCGGTTTAAGGCCGCGTACCCGCCCGACTTCATGCCCGGAGCGAGCCAGTAGGCCAGGCGGCTACGCGTCGAGAGTACGCCGTCCTTGAAGGAGATTGCTTCCAGACGGCTGGTCGACTTCGGCCCAAGCGCGTCCACCACGGAACCCGCTTCCGTCGGATTATAACATTCGACATGAAAGACACCGTCGACATCGGCATTGAGCGCCGACTGCAGCTGGCGGCCGTGGTCATGCGAATCGATGAACTCCACGCCGGCCCACTTCACGGAATCAATCGCGCCGGCCAGGCGGCTCGTGGTCCGGATCACCAGCGGCTGACCGCCGAGGACGCCCGCGAACTCGGCATCGCCGCTGACGACCGGCGCCTGCGCGAGCACGCAGGCAGGGAGAAGCAAGAGGAGCGCTTTCACCCGATGAGCCTTTCGAGAATGCCTAGCGCAGCGAGGCGAGCCTTCACGAATTCGACCGGTAAGCCCATAATCGTCGAGATGGGCTGCTGGAAATCATCGATGATAATCTCCTTGCCCTGCTGGATGCCATAAGCGCCAGCCTTGTCCAAGGTGTTCACCAAGGACTGATAACGGGTAATATCATCCTCGGAGAGCTCGCGGAAGCGCACCCAAGCGGTGATATCATGGGCCTCATCGATCCCCAGT
>CAIKRN010000281.1 GCA_903829855.1 uncultured Opitutia bacterium | reverse complement strand
TGCGTCGCTGAGCGGCGACGATCCATCGGCGGACTAACCAGCCCGCGGCCGCGCCGACTACGGCTCCAACAATGATGGCTTCGAGGTTCATGAGAGGCGGATGACTGTCTGATATAAGAGCGCGGAGACAATCCAGGCGAGGGCCGTCATGTAGATGAATGAGCCTGCGGCCCACTTCCAGCCGCCGGTCTCCTGAGCGAGTGTGGCAATCGTCGGGCCGCACTGCGAGCAGAGGGCGAAGAAGACCATCAGCGCGAGGACCGCGGCTAGGGAGAAGATCGGGGTTCCGGCGCGGGGGCCTTCGGACCACTTGGCGTCCTGCATCGCCTTGCGAAGGTGTTGGCTGTCGGCCTTGGCGCCTTCGCCGACGGAGTAGGTGACGCCGAGGGTGGAGACGATGACCTCGCGGGCCGGGAAGCTCGCCAGCACGCCGACGGTGATCTTCCAGTCGAAGCCAAGCGGATTAAAGACCGGTTGCACCGCCTTGCCGAAGCGGCCCATGTAGGACTGTTCGACGTAAGCAGCCTGGACCTTGGCTTTGACGATTTCTTCGGAAGCGGCCGGGTTGGCCACCTTGATGCGCTCAGCGACGGACGCGTCTCGCGGGAAGTAGGAAAGCGCCCAGACGATGATCGTGATGGCGAAGATGACGGTACCGGCTTTCGAGACGAACTCGGCGGCGTTCTGCCACATGCGCCAGAGCACGTCGCGCGGCTTCGGCATCTGATAGCGCGGCAGCTCGAGGACGAACGGCTGCGGCTTCACCTTGAGCACGAGGCGGGTGAGCACGAACGCGGTCGGGACGGCGAAGAGTAGGCCGACACAGTGCATGCCAACCATCACGACGGACTCCCAGCCGGGGCCGTAAAGCGGGCCGATGAACGCGGCGCACATCAGCGCATAGATTGGGAAGCGCGCCGAGCAGCTCATGAACGGCACCACGAAGGCCGTCGCGAGGCGAGCCTTAGGGTCTTCGATGGTCCGCGTCGAAAGAAGGCTCGGAATCGCGCAGGCAAAACCGGAGAGCAACGGCACGAAGCTCTTTCCATTAAGACCGCACCAGCTGAAGAGTCGGTCCATGATGAACGCGGCGCGCGCCATGTAACCGCTATCTTCGAGGATGCCGATGAAGAGAAAAAGAATCAGGATCTGCGGCAGGAAGACCAGGAAGGCCCCGACGCCCCCGATGATGCCGTCGGCCAGCAAGCTTTGGAGCATCGGATAGGCATCCAGGGGCGGTGCGACAACCGTCTTCGTCCAATCAACCCCGGACTGAATCCACGCCATGGGGAACTTCGCCAGCCAGAAGACGGACCCGAAGAAGCCGAGCATGATACCAAGGAACAGGGCAGGCCCGAGGAAGCGATGGAGCAGCAGCCGGTCGACCGCGGCACTGCGGCCAGCCTTACCGGCCCCCTCGGTCACCACGCCTTCGAGGAGAAGGCGTAGGTGCGCGTAGTGCACGAGCGGCTCGGCGGCCATCGGGTTGTAGCCAGAGTTACGGACGCGATCGCGCGCGGAGCGCAAAGTCTTGTCTCGCTGGGCGAGGGTCCAGCCCAGGCGATCGGCGGTGGACGGATTCGTGTCAAAGAGCAGGCGCTGCGCGTCGGCTTCCGTGACCGGCTTGCCCGTGTCGCTCGTAGCGGCCGTCGCGACATCGGTAAGGGCCGCGGCGATGTTGTTCGGCCAGGCGACGCGCTTCATCGGCGTCTGCTTAGCCACCGCGCTCGCAATCGCGCGACGCACATCGAGGATGCCTTCGCCTTTCCAGGCGGATGACAGCACGACGGGCACGCCGCCGAGGCGACGGGAGAGCAGCTCCGTATCGATGCGGAGCCCTTGCTCCTTGGCGACGTCGGCCTGGTTAAGCACGATGACGACCGGACGACCGAGCTCGGCCACTTGCGAAGCGAGGAAGAGATTGCGCAGCAGATTCGTGGAATCGACGACCAGCACCACGGCATCCGGGCGACGATCGCCAGCGATGTTACCCGATAGGGCGTCGATGACGACTTGCTCATCGGGCGAAGCGGCGGCCAACGAGTAGAGCCCGGGAAGGTCGACCAACTCGACCTTTTGGCCATTCCCGCAATCACACGTTCCTGATTTACGGGCGACCGTGACACCGGGGTAATTCCCCACCCGCTGCCGCAATCCCGTGAGAGCGTTG
>CAIKRN010000280.1 GCA_903829855.1 uncultured Opitutia bacterium | reverse complement strand
GGTGCCGGGCATCACGGGTGCGCAACTCGACGGAGCCCTCAAGGGGCAACTCCTGCTCGAAGAACTCAACTGCGTGGCCTGCCACGAAGCATCGCCCGCACTCACCACTGCTTCCAAGAAAGCGCCGAGACTCATCGGCATCGGGGCAAGAATTCATCCAGACTACCTCGCGGCCTACCTCCGCACCCCTCACGCGATCAAGCCGGGTGCAACGATGCCCGATGTACTCGGAAAAACACCGGAGTCCGAGCGGGCAGTCGCCGCCACGCAGCTGACGCACTTTCTGCTATCGCTCAAGCCGCCGACGTTCGCGCCGCAACCGCCAGATGCGGTCGCGGCGGCCCAAGGGGAGAAACTTTTCCACAGCCGTGGCTGTGCGGCCTGCCATTCGCCGCGCGACGCCCAAGGGCACGAGACAATGGCGGAAGCTTCGACGCCCCTCGGTAAGCTGGAGCAGAAATATAGCTTTAAGAGCCTAACAGATTTCCTCCGCCAACCCCACTTGAGTCGTCCCTCCGGTCGCATGCCCGACTTGCGATTACCGTCGCGTGAGATCGAATGCATCGCCCATTACCTCCTGCGGGACACGCGCCTCCCCGGCCATCTGACCTACACGATGTACCGCGGCGAGGTCTGGGAAGGCCTGAATCATGAATCCATCGAACCCGAGCGGGCTGGCACGATTGATGATTTCGCGCTGACCAACCTCGAGCGGACGCATCACCACATGGCGATCCGCTTCGAAGGCTGGATCAACCTCCCAGTAGCCGGCCAGTATACATTCTTCCTCAAAGCAAACGGGGGCACGCTGCAGATTGACGGCCAAGATGTCCTCACCCAAGCACCGCGGGATCGACGCGGGGTCGTCCAAGTCCAAGGCAAGGCCGCGCTCGCGGCAGGCTGGCGTAAACTCCGGCTAGATTATTACCACACCGGCCGGGAGCCCTCGCTGAGTTTCGAGATGCAAGGCCCGCAATTCCCCCGGCAGGCGATTCCCTCCGCGATCTTGTCGGTCTCGGATCAACCGATCGCCGCTTTCCAAAGCCCAGTCGTCGATCGTGCCCTCGCCGCCGCAGGCCGCCAGAAATTCGCCAGCCTGGGTTGTGCGCGTTGCCATGATGATATCGGCGTGACCGCACCGCCCGCGATGCCCTTGGCCAAATTGGATCTCACCCGAGGATGCCTCAGCGGACAGCCCGGAGCCTGGGCACGTTTCGACCTCTCGACTGATCAGCGCGCCATGATTCGCACCGCGTTGAGCCGCCCTAGCGGCCTCACGGCCACCCCCGAACAAACCCTTCAGCTGGAACTCGCGCGTTTCAACTGCCTCGCGTGCCACGAACGTCGCGGGCTCGGCGGCATCGCCCCGGCCCGCAATGCGCTCTTCACCGGGACGGCACCGGCCTTGGGTGATCAAGGTCGCTTGCCGCCGACGCTTTCCGATGTGGGGGCAAAGCTCACCACCGCCGGGCTCGAAGGGGCGCTCCTCCAAGGCGCGCGTCCGCGTCCTTACCTTGCGACCGCCATGCCGCAGTTCGGCGAAGCCCACATGCGACCGCTGGTTGGACTCTTTAGTCAGGTCGACCATCTCGAGAAAGCCGTCCTACCCGAGGTGCCCAACTTGCAGGAATCAAAAAATGCCGGCTACGAAATGATGGGCGCCAAAGGCTTCAGCTGCATCGCGTGCCATGATTTCAACGGCCAGAAATCCGCGGGCGCGGGCGCCCTAGATTTAGTCGGGATGACCCAGCGCATTCAGAAGAACTGGTTCCACCTCTACATGCGCTCTCCGCAGCGTTTCCACCCCGGCATCATCATGCCGAGTTATTGGCCGGGCGGCCAGACCCTGCGTCCCGATGTGCTCGGCGGAGATGCCAGCCAGCAGATTGAAGCCCTCTGGCGCTACCTCGAGGCCGGCACCCAGGCAAAGAATCCCCTCGGGCTTTCCCGTCAGTCCAAAGAAGTCCGCGTGACGGACGTGGCAGAGATTTGTCGCGGACGGAGCAATATCGGCTACCGCGGCATCGCGGTAGGCTACCCCGGCCGCATCAGCCTTGGCTTCGATTCGGAAGAGATGACCCTGCGACAACTCTGGAAGGGCGAGTTTGCCAATGTCGACTTAGGCTCCTTCCAGCCGCGGGCCTTGGATACGATGGTTCCCTTCCCCGCGGGCGTACCCTTTCACCGTCTCAAATCCCTCGAAGATAATTGGCCAGCCAAGGGCAAGACCACCTTCGGCTTCCCGCAAAACCTCGGCTATCAATTCCGCGGTTATGACCTCGATGCACTCCGCCGCCCGACGTTTCACTACGAATACGGCGAAGTGAAAGTGGCGGACTTCTTCGAGGACGCGCGCGGGAGCGACGGCAAGGCGTACTTCAAACGCACCCTCACCTTCACCGCTCCTAGCGGCACGGCTCCCTTCTACTTCCGCGCCATTAGCGGAGCTAAGGTCACGGCGACGGACGCGAAAACCTTTACCGCGGCCAAATTAAAAGTCCGCCTCACGGGTGCATACCAAGGCATCGTGCGGGAAGATGAACTCCTCATCCCGCTCACGCTGCCAGCGGGCACCTCTACCCTCACCCTCGACTACCAATGGTAACGCTCCGCTCTTCCCTCGTCTGGGCGATGCTCGCCTGCACCCCCGGTCTCGCGGCTGAGGACTTAGGTGCCATGTGGGGTACCGCCGCCGCGGAGGCGAAGTATTACCCCATCGTTAACATCCCGATTCCCTCGACGATTCCGATGCGACCGGGTGGCCTCGAAGTCCTGCCCGACGGGCGACTCGCCGTGGGGACTCGCCGCGGCGACATCTACTTTATCCAGGGCGCCTTCTCCACGCCACCGAAACCGGAATACCACCTCTTTGCGACCGGCCAGGATGAGATCTTCTCGCTCGCCTGGAAAGATGGCGCGATGACCGCGACTTCCTTTAGTGAAGTCTTACGCATCCGTGACACCAAAGGCGATGGCGTCGCGGATCGCTACGAAACCCTCTCCAACAACTGGGGCTATGCCGAGGGCCATGAGTTTGCCTTCGCCTCCAAGCATGATCCGCAGGGCAATATCTGGGTAGCGCTAGGCCTCAGCGGATCGTACGAATCGCATAACCTTTTCCGCGGGTGGGCCGTGAAGGTAACCCCACAGGGCGAGATGATTCCGGTGTGTAGCGGCCTGCGCAGCCCCGCTGGAATTGCGGCCAATACCCAGGGCGAGATGTTTGTCATTGAGAGCCAAGGACCGTGGAACGGCTGCTGCTCCCTCAAGCATCTGAAGCAAGGAGCCTTCCTTGGCCACCCCGCGAGTTACAATTGGTACGCGTTCACCAAGGACCTCAAAGAACCCGTAAAGCCTAACAGCAACTCGCGGCTGCACCTTGAACGCAAACGCGTGAAAGAGTTCGTACCCCCAGCGGTGCGTTTCCCGTACATCAAGATGGGACGTTCGATATCTGGCTTCCGGCTCGATCAGACCGGCGGTAAGTTCGGGCCCTTTGCCGGCCAGTTCTTCCTCGGCGACTACACCTTGAGCATCCTGCTGCGTGCGACCACCGAACAGGTCAACGGAGTCTGGCAAGGCGCGTGTTACCCCTTCCGCGAAGGACTCGCCACCGGCATCATGAACGTGGAGTTCTCGCCGCAAGGCCAACTCATCGCGGGCGGTTTCACGACCAACGCCCAATGGCCCGTGCGGGGCACCGAACCCTTTGCACTCCAGCGCATCGATTGGAGCGGCGTCACCCCGTTCGAAGTAAAAGAGATCAACATCAAGCCCGACGGCTTCCTGGTCACCTTCACCCTACCCGTTGACCCTGAGACGGCGGCCAACCCGGCGAACTACGACGTCTCGACCTACACGCACATTTACCAAGCTGGCTACGGCAGCCCGGAAGTCGACCAGACCACGCCAAAAGTACTCAAAGCCGTGCCCGCGGCGGACGGCCTTTCGGTGCGGCTCACCCTGGAGCGGATTGAAGAGGGTCACATCCATGAATTCGATTTCGCAAAAGTCCGCGCCCAGACCGGCACGCCCCTGCTCCACACCAAGGCGTATTACACCGTCAATGAAATCCCCGCGAAGTAAGCGGCGATCTCAGCTTTCATGAAATTACTCCGACTGGCCGTACTCCTCTGCAGCCTAAATGGCCTGGCCCATCCCGTACCTGAAAATCCCCAATGGCTGACTTATGCCGGCGGCGAAGGCCCAGGCAAAGGTAAGCACATCGTCCTCATCGCCGCCGACCAAGAATACCGGAGCGAGCAGTCCATGCCCATGTTGGCGAAGATCCTCAGCACCCATCACGGCTTCGACTGCACCGTCCTCTACGCCCTCAACGACCAAGGCCTCGTCGACCCGACCATGCCCGTCTACCCCGAGAAAGGTAAAGAGAAGGAATTCAAGACGCACCACATCGCTGGCCTCGAGCATCTCGCCTCGGCAGATCAGGTCATCTTCTTTTGCCGCTTGCTCACCCTGCCCATGTCGGAGCGAGAGCTCATCGTGAAGTATGTAGATTCTGGCAAACCCTTCATTGCCTTGCGCACGGCCAATCACGGTTTCCACGCCCAGTTGCCTTACAAAATTGATGGCAAGCAAGTGAGTTGGGGCGATGACATCCTCGGCGGCAGTTTCCGCGGTCACCATGGACGTTACCACGCTGATTCCACGCGCGGCCTCATCGTCGAGAGCCAGAAAGATCACCCGATTCTCCGGGGCGTAGAGGACATCTGGGGCAACTCCGACGTGTATCGCACGTACAAAGAAGGCGGCAGCCTACCGAGTGGGTGTACGGCGCTCGTCTGGGGCCAGCCGCTCATGGGGCGTAAGCACGATGATGCGCCCAACCCGAAACTCGAAGCCCTGCCCGTGGCCTGGTATAAGAGTTGGCGGACCAGCAGCGGCAAAGAAGCCCGCGTCTTCCAATCCACCATGGGCAGCGGGGATGATTTCCGGAGCGCCGGCTTGCGGCGGCTCGTCATCAACGCCGCTTACTGGGGCATGGGCATGGAAGCCGCGATTACGCGCGACCGCTCGGTTGAAACCGTCGGCACCTACGAGCCCCTCATCACGGGCTTTGATTACAAACGTATCGGCGTCGTCCCCAAGCCCGTCTCCGCGTATAAGTGAGCGGCGGAGGCCGCGTGAGGCACTGCTGCGAAGCGGATGAGCTGTCTTGGGTAGGGCGGGTTGTCCCCAACCCGCCGTTGACCCAGAGAGGCAAAGACTAGGGCAGCACGCGGTGCTGCCCCTACCTGCTCACCGCGAGAGGATAGTAAGTCGAAGGAGGTACGCATCTCTGTCCGCGAACGGACGGCTGGGGACAGCCGTCCCTACCCGAGACAGAGGTAGGCACTAGGACAGCACGCGGTACCGTCCCTACCCGAGACAGAGGCAGGTACTAGGGCAGCACGCGGTGCTGCCCCTACCCAATAAAAAGGGCGGCCGGGAGGCCGCCCTGAGGGGGAGAGGAGCGGAAGGCTTAGAGGGACAGCACGAAGTCGCTCAGGAGTTTCTGCTGGGCGGCATTCAACTTCAGATAGCGATCGCGAACGATGCGGCCTTCCCCCTCGTGAGCCCGGATAGCGGCATCGATAGTCGGAGCCCGGCCATCATGCAGATAGGGAGCACTCTGACTGGCACCCCACAGCGGAGGGGTTCGGAATTCATTGCCGTTTGCCGCACCTTGGGAGATGCCATCACCGAGCGAACCCATGTCATGCAGGAGCAAGTCGGAGTAAAGCCAGACCGGCTTACTGCTTAGAGCCGCAACCGGACTGCTACCGCCAGAGAGCATCGGCGTGTGGCATTGTGCACAACCAACTGATGTGAAAAGCGCCAGCCCACCCAGAGGGGCGGGACCGGGCGTAGGCGGTGCGAGAAAACGCATGAAGTTAGCAACGGACTCAAACTCTGCCAAGTGTCCAGGAGTCGCTTGGTCCTCGGGATCCAACACTTTATCATACTTCGCCAGTAGCTCGAGATTCCCATTCGGGGCATTCTCCGTGGGGAAAAACTTGTTCGTGATGCCCATCTCATTGCGGTAGGCATCCGCCGAAAAAGCGATGAGGGAGCCATGCTGAGCCTTCCAGCCAAAGCGGCCGCTCATGATGCCGCCAGTGACAATATCCCGCACATAACCAATACGGCCATGAATCTGATCATTGGGATACTTTCGGGCATTACTCACAATGGTGAATTCCGATATAGCTTCAATGAGGCCGAGTCCGAAAAGCGGCGTCGAGTTACGCTGGGTAATGATACTCGCGCTACGCGGCAGGAAGGCCTGCGCTTCTGGAGCGATGGCACGGTCGTGCAGAAGCAAGCCTGCACCGGGGGCAAGCGGGTCGAATTGACCTGGCTCCTTACTCCAGAACCGGGTGGTATTGACCACACTACCGCCACCGACACCACCCGCGGAGTGGCAGGCGACACAAGAGTCGCGATTGAAGATTGGTCCGAGGCCACCTTCGACCGTCTGCACCTTCATGAAGCCATCCTTCCCATCGAGGAAGAGATTTCGCTGCGCATTGGTGAGACCTGGAAGCGGATCACCATACTGAACCGTAACATTATTTGCGGTTGGCGTGGAACCGGGGGGCGGGGGTGGCGCCGTACCCGAGGGCGTGGGTGGGTTAGGCGGCTTAGGCGGCGTGGGTCCGCTGACCGTAGGCTTAGCGCCAGGATCGTCGGTATGCAGCGGCGGATAGGTGCGCACCGCGGGAACCTGTTTCACCACGGAAGATGCGTTCTCCGTGGTCGGCGGCTGGACATTGACAACAGGCGGCACAACTGGAGTGGTCGGCGGGCGATTAAAATTACTCGGCACCGGTGCAGCCGGCGGCGCCGGGGGGGTGCTCGTCTGACTGACGGTCGCGGCAAGCGACACGGAAACAGCGGAGACTTCTAAGGCCGAGCAGAGCAGCACGATCACTACGGCGACACGTGGGGTGTTCATGGTGGGGTGGGGTTTGCGGTGCCCTGCAGGCAACCGCATTAGGATTACTAAACGTCTAAATAAGAGGGGCAATGGCTGATTCGCGGGACATGTCATATTTTTGATAAAATAATGTTAAAATAGGCAGAGAAGTTCGCAGGTAAGGGCCTCTGAGGATCAACGTATCGGCGGCGTCCCCCAGCCCGTCTCCGCGTATAAGTGAGCGCCGGAGGCCGCGTGAGGCACTGCTGCGAAGCGGATGCGGATGAGTTGTCTTGGGTAGGGCGGGTTGTCCCCAGCCCGCCGTTGACCCAGAGAGGTAAAGACTAGGGCAGCACGCGGTGCTGCCCCTACCTGCTCACTGCGAGAGGATAGTAAGTCGAAGGAGGAACGCATCTCTGTCCGCGAACGGACGGCTGGGGACAGCCGTCCCTACCCGAGACAGAGGCAAAGACTAGGACAGCACGTGGTTCTGTCCCTACCCGAGACAGAGGTAGGCACTAGGGCAGCACGCGGTGCTGCCCCTACCCAATAAAAAGGGCGGCCAGGAGGCCGCCCTGAGGGGGAGAGGAGCGGAAGGCTTAGAGCGACAGCACGAAGTCGCTCAGGAGTTTCTGCTGGGTCTTGTTGAGCTTAAGGTAGCGATCTTTGACGACCTTGCCTTCGCCGTCGTGCGCCTTGATGGCCTCATCAATCGTCATTGCACGGCCATCGTGGAGGTAGGGAGCACTCTGGGCGATACCCCACAGAGGAGGCGTCCGGAAATCGCGACCGGTGGCGGTCTCTTGGACGATGCCGTCGCCCAGCGAACCCATATCGTGCAGGAGGAGGTCGGAGTACAACCGGACTTCCTTGTTATTTAACGCAGCGATATTGCTATAGCCCGTGTGCATCACTGGTGTGTGACACAGGGCACAGCCGAGCGTATCGAAGATCATCCGACCTGAAGCGGTGGCAGGCGTGGGCTTGTTAATGGGGGGAGCAGCGAGGAAGCGCATGAAGTTCGCAACCTTCTCGAAATCCGCCAAACCTGTAGCGTCGGGCTGATCTTCGGGATCCTGCACGAGGTCATATTTCTTCAGGAGCTCCTGATTGCCGTTAGGTGCATTCTCC
>CAIKRN010000279.1 GCA_903829855.1 uncultured Opitutia bacterium | reverse complement strand
TCAGAGTGGAGCTTCGGGGGAAGCGACACTGTGATGAGACTTTCGCTCGGGGTTTCGGTTCGGTTCGTCACGTTGCGGTTAACTCTTAGTAAGATTGATAAGCATAAGTTGCGCTTGCGCAAGAGGAAACTTTCGTGTCGCGGAAGCGCGTCAGACGATGCGTAAAAAATCCGTTCATCCGACGAGGCGTAAACATGAAATCGATACGCTTCGCATACTCACGCAAGGTTGACCCACGGCATCGGAGGTACAGATTAACGTCATGCACGATCATTCCGCTGACCATGATCACGAAGAAGCGGGTGAGTGGAAAAAGCTCGCCCTTCTGGCCGCAGCCAGCGGCGTGCTTGGCCTGCTTTCATTGGTGACAAAGCACTTCGTCGGCGAGCAGAGCGGCTGGACGCTCCTGCTCGTCGGCGCCTCCTGCCTGGCGGGCGGATGGGATGCGGCGATCGACGGATGGGCCTCACTGAAGCAGCGACGTATCGATGTCCACCTGCTCATGTTGGTTGTCGCCGCAGGCGCTTGGGTCGTCGGTGCTCGCGCCGAGGGCGCCCTGCTCCTCTTCCTCTTCTCCACGGCGGGTGCCCTTGAGCATTTCGCGATGGACCGGACGCGCGGTGCCATTGACGCCCTGCTCGACCGTGCACCTAAAAAGGCCCGCCTCCTGGGCGAAAACGACACAGAAACGGAAATCTCCGTGGCCTCGCTCCGTCCAGGTGACCGCGTTGTCATCCTACCCGGTGAACTCGTCCCGGCGGACGGCAAAGTGCTCAGTGGAGAAAGCGCCGTGGATGAATCCAACCTCACCGGGGAAGCCAAACCAGCGGAGAAGAAGCTCGGTTCCGAGGTCGCGGGCGGCACCCTTAACACCTGGGGTCGCTTAGTCGTCTCCGTGACTAAGGCTGAAGCAGATAGTGCCCTGCAGCGCATCGTCCGACTGATCCGCGAGGCCCAAGAGAGCAAGGCGCCAGCCCAGCGCACCATCGACCGATGGGGCGATACCTACGCTATCTTCACACTTTCGGCCGCAAGTGCGTTCTTCATCGTTCGCCTCATCGGGGGAGCGCCCATCACGGGCGGGCAAGATTCAGCTTTATATAGCGCGATGACCTTACTGGTCGTACTGAGTCCGTGCGCCTTGGTGCTCTCGGTGCCCTCCGCCGTACTCGCGGCCATCGCCGCCGGCGCTCGCAACGGCATCCTTTTCCGCGGGGGCGCCGCCGTGGAGCGACTGGCCGACGTCGACTGCGTCTGCTTCGACAAAACGGGCACGCTCACCGCGGGTGAGCCGGAAGTGGCAGCACTGGAAATCTTCCCGGCGGATACCGATCGGCAACGCGCCCTCAACGCCCTGCTCTCTTTGGAGTCTGGAACAACCCACCCTTTCGCCGCTGGCGTGGTGAAGGCCTGTCAGAAAGAGGGTGCAGTCCAAATTCCTGTCATTGGCCTTTCCAATTCCCCAGGCCAAGGGGTCGCTGGCTCCGTTGCCGGCACCCGCTGGAGCGTCGGCACCCGTGAGTTCGTCGGTGGGCACGACCTGCCGCCCGCCCCAATGGCCGCTGGTGCGATTGTGAGCGAAGTGTGGGCGTCCGATGGCACCGTCATTGTCCGGGCCACCTTGGTCGACCAGATCCGCGCCGAGAGTGCCCCTACCCTCGCTGCCCTGCATCTGCGCGGCATTCGCACGGTGATGCTCACCGGCGACCGCGAAGAAGCCGCCTCGGCTGCGGCCAAACAAGTGGGCGTGCAAAGCTATGCCGCCGCCCTCACCCCAGACGCCAAAATGGCGGCCATCCGCCGCTACTCGGCTGAAGGCCATGTGGTCGCTATGGTCGGGGATGGCGTCAACGACGCCCCAAGCCTCGCGGCAGCTGACGTGGCCATCGGCATGGGCGGCCGCGGCAGCGATGCCGCACTCGAATCGAGCGACCTTGTCCTCACCGATGACCGCATTGGCCGCTTGGTGGATGCAATTGAACTCAGCCGCACAGCCCGGGCAGCCATCCGCTTCAATATCATCGTCTCCATCAGCGCCGCTCTCGGCATGGCCGCCTACGTCGTCTTCAACCACGCCCCGCTGACCCTCGGCGTCGCCGTACACGAAGGCAGTACGGTCCTCGTCTGCCTCAACGGACTGAGGCTCTTGGGCTACCGGCCTAAGCGCTAAAACAGAGACCCCGGGGATAGCCCCGGGGTCTTTTCATTAAACTTATCAGCTAGATCAGCGTAGTTCCTTGCCGGCACCATCGAAGAGCTTGAACGCTTCGATGCTGTAGGTCGGGTCTGGCTTGGTACCGAGGCGGACCTTGCAGGACTTCATTAGGTCGCGGAAGAATTCCCGGTCCTCGGTAATGATACGCTCCAGATTGATGGGGTGCAGGAGGATATTGATCTCCAGTTCCTTATCCGGGCCGACGGCCTCGCGGAGGCGCCGAATCGTGCTCAGCAGCTTGCGCTGAATCTCAACGGACACCGTACGAGGGTTCTTCACGATGCCACGCCCCTGACAATGCGGGCAGGCCGTGTACATGGAAGTCGTGTTGGATTCCGTGTGACGCTGACGCGTCATCTGCAACACGCCGAGCTGAGAGATGGGCAGAATCTGGTGCTTGGCGCGATCGTCTTCCATCGCTTCGCGGAGCGTATCGAAGACCTTCTTCCGGTCCTTCGGGTTCTTCATGTCGATGGTGTCGATCATGATGAGGCCACCGAGGTTGCGGAGTTTGATCTGGCGGGCCGCTTCGGTCACCGCCTCGAGATTGGCCTGGGTGATGAAGTTGCCGTCCTTCGCACCGTCCTTACCGCGATGCCCGCCGGTATTGACGTCGATAGCGGTAAGCGCCTCCGTCTCATCGATAACGATTTCGCCGCCACTCGGCAGTGGCACGCGCCGCTGGAAGAGCTGCTCGATTTGCCGCTCGATATTATAACGCTCGAAGACGGGAATCGGGTCATTGTAGAGCTCGACCCGTGAACGGGAACGCGGCGAGACGACGCCGACGAGGTCTTGGACCAATTTAAAGTCCTCAGGGTTATCGACGAGAATTCGATCGACTTCTTCGGTGAGGAAGTCGCGGACAGTGCGCTCGATGAGGCCGGGCTCCTGGTAGAGGAGCACAGGCTTGCGGTCGGGAGCATTGATCTTCTCGACGATCGCCTGCCAGCACTTGAGCAGCACATGCAAGTCGCGCACGAACCAGCGCGCCTGCTTACCTTCGCCGGCGGTACGGATGATGACACCCATGCCTTCAGGGATGGTCAGGGAACGGAGAATGTCTTTCAGGCGCTCGCGCTCCGGGGCCTCCTCAATTTTACGGGAGACGCCACACGCACCACTGAAAGGCATCAGGACGAGGTAACGACCCGGCAGGGCAATGTTCGTCGTCGAACGGGGGCCCTTGGTGCCAATCTGATCCTTCACCACCTGGATGACAATATCGGAGCCAGAGGGGAAGAGCTGAGGGATGTCCTTCGCCTGATAGCGAGCCTTGCGCTGCTTCTGCTCGGCGGATTCGTTGTCGCGAATGAACTCGACCTGCGAGTCGTTGGCAGCGGGGAGCATGTCCCAGTAGTGGAGGAACGCATTCTTGGGCTGGCCGATATCCACGAAGGCGGCCTTGAGACCTCCTTCGAGATTCTGGACGCGCCCCTTAAAGATCGCGCCGACCATGCGGTTCTCGCCCTTGTGCTCGATCTCGAACTTGTCGAGAACGCCGTTCGTGAGGAGCGCGACCCGCTTCTCCAGCGTCTCGGCGTTGATCACGAGTTCTCGGTAGACCGCGCGGTCCTTCGAGAAGTGTTTGACGATGCGCTGGAGGAGCGGGAGCTCCTTGCGTCGCTTGGTGGCCTCGTCGGCCAGCTGGCGCTGGTCGATCGGGGAAGTTTGTTCGCCGGTTTCGGGCGACTCGTCGTTAATATCTTCGGGTTCGGTATTGTCGGGCATCTCGGTCAGGCGGTTAAGCCGGTTGCCGGAGAGCCTCCGTCTTCGCCGCCACCGGACGAATGCCGGTGAACGCTCTGGACTAATCCAAGGAGCAAGAAACAGCTGAGAACGAAAGACCCTCCGTAGCTAAGGAAAGGAAGGGGGACCCCAGCGACGGGCATTAGGTTGATGTTCATGCCAATATTAACGACCACGTGCGTGCCGAGCACGATCGCGGCGCCAATAGCCAGCAATGAACCAAAACGATCCGCTGCCCGGGCTGCCGTTCGCACGACCCGCCAGAACAACAGAGCAAATGCGCCAATCACCAAGAGTCCGCCGGTGAGGCCGATTTCCTCGGCCATCCCCGAAAATAAAAAGTCGTTGTGCGCGGCCGCCTCAGGCAGGTAGCCGTAACGGGCCTGGGTGCCATTACCAAAGCCCTGACCCGTGACGCCACCACGGCCCACCGCAATGACGGCTTGGTTCACATTCCAAGTGACCCCCAGCCCGCGCGGGTCAATGACCTGCGGGGCCACAAAAGACATGATTCGCTCGCGCTGGTAGTCCTTAAGCAGAAAGAACCATGCCGTCTTTTCATGGGTTCCGCGCACCACTCGGGCTGGATCCCGATCCTCGGGATGCGACTGGGAATAAGCAGTCACGGTGGCAGCATATTCCTTCAAATCCAAGGCCACTATCCCCGCCAATAAAAGGGAAGCTACCCCCGCCACCATGAAGAACCTATGGGGCAGGCCGGCGACAAATAGCAGGATGAATGAAAGCGGCAGGTAGATGAGAGCAGAACCTAGGTCTGGCTGTACAAAAATCAAGACAAACGGGACCACCGCAGACCCCAAGGCCAGCAACACGGTCCGCCATGTGGCCTGGAAATTTCCAATGGGCGAACGAGCCAACAATGCCGCTAGGAAAATCAGAACCCCCACCTTCGCGAACTCCGATGGCTGCAATGAAAACGGGCCGAAATCCATCCAGCGGCGCGCCCCGTTGGTGCTATGGATAAGGGTCCCGAGGTCTTTTTTTAGTAACGCACAAACTGCCACCGGGAGAAGCAGCGCCACGGACAGAATATAAATGCGGCGAGCAAAAAGCTGAATCTGGCGGTAATCGACCGATGAGACCGCCCAATAAGCAACCCACCCCAAGCCGATGAAAAGAACCTGCCGCTGGTAGAAGGTCGACTCACGAGCACTCCCCGCCGACTGGATCGCAACCACCCCAAGCGTACTCAAAAGGAGAATCAGGATAACCTGGGTCCAGTCCGTCCGCCACGAATAATCGGCAAATTTGTCCCACCAGACCGCGGCCGGAGACGGCTCATCGATAAAGTTTGGTGACATGCCGAAGGCAACCCGCCTTGCCCCCCGCTGGCAAGGTCAACCTCCCGAAAGGGCTTGCGGAAGGGCCTTCGGACGCAAGGGTATCGACCCCGGACCTCCGGAAACCGCGACGACCATGCCTGTGGCAGCCGACCAAAGCATCCTCGCCGCCGTGGCGTTCTCCTCTGGAGCCATCGTGGCCTATGCCGTCGCCAAGTGGCGGGAAAACACCCTCGGCTCAATCCGCGATGCCCGCCTCCGCACCGAGGTTGATTTTGCCCGCCGCGAAGCCACCGTCGAAGCCGCTGAACTTCACTCCAAAGCCGAAGCCGAAAAACGCGAGGCCGCCGGATTGAAAGCCGCCGCCGAGGAGGAGGCCCGCACGGCCGATGAGATGCGCAAGGACAACGAACGGCAAAGGGAGTTCCTGCAGCGCGAACTCCAACGCCTCAGCAAGATTTCCCCGGACGAAGCCCGCCAACTTCTCCTCGAAAAGATGCGCGCCGAATACGGCGAAGAGGCTCAACACCTCCGCCGGGGCCTGCTTGACCAAGTCGAGCAAGACATCGACGACGAAGCGCGCCGCAAACTTCTCTCGGCGATGCAACGCCTCACGACGACGACGACCCAAGACGCCACGGCGATCTCGGTCTCGCTCCCTAATGAGGACATGAAGGGACGTCTCATTGGCCGGGAAGGTCGCAACATCCGCACCTTCGAACAGAGCACAGGGGCCACGCTCCTCATCGACGAAACCCCTGGTTTAGCTATTGTTTCTTGCTTCGACCCAGTTCGGCGCGAAATCGCGCGCATCGCCCTTGAACGCATCGTGAAAGACGGACGGATCTCGCCCGGACTCATCGAAGACTCCGTGCGCTCCGCCGGCGAAGAAGTTGTCAAGCACGCCCGTCGCCTCGGCCGGGAAGCCGTCCGTGACCTCGGACTGCCGCCGATGGATGCCTCCGTCGAAGAGCTGCTTGGCCGTCTCCACTTCCGTCTCTCTGCCAACCAGAACACGCTCGCCCATTCCATCGAGGTTGCACAGCTCTGCGCGATGCTCGCCGCCGAGATCGGCATCGATCCCATTCCCGCCAAGCGCGCGGGCCTGCTGCATGACTTAGGTAAGGCCATCGAAGCCGAAGCCGGTAGTAGCCACGCCCTCGCCGGGGCCGCCCTCCTGCGCCGACTGGGAGAAGATTTGCGCGTCGTCAACGCCGTCGCCGGCCACCACCGCGAAGTCGAAGCCGAAAGTCTCTACGCCCCTCTGGTGATGATCGCCGATGCCGCATCAGGCTCCCGTCCCGGGGCCCGCTCCTCGACCCTCGAGAGCTACGCCCAGCGCGTCCGCCGCCTGGAAGAAGTCGCCCTCACCTTTGAAGGCGTCCGGGAGGCCTACGCCTTCCAGTCCGGCCGAGAACTCCGGGTCATCGTCGACCCAGGCAAGGTGGATGACTTTGAGGCCACGGAACTGGCCCGGCGCATCCGACTTAAGGTGGAAGAGACCCTTTCCTATCAAGGAACCGTCAAAATCGTGCTGATTCGTGAACAAAGGTTCACAGAAGAGGCCCGCTAAGGGAGTTTCTTGTTGTTAACCTAGGGGGGTCTATTTATTCACATTCTTTCCGGGAGTCACTCCCGGCGCCTTTCGGCACCCCAAGGAGGTTCGTCCTCCGTCACCAAGGGTCCGACAAACCGCGACGCCGCCCCACAACGGAGCAGCCCGCATCATCCGGTCGGCCACAACGAAGGCCGCCCTAACACAAGAAACATGAGCCAAGAACAAACCCAGGGCCAGGAGCCAGTCTCCGCCCAACAGCCCGCCGCGGACGCAGGCGCCAATGAAGTCCGCACCCCCGCACCCCGTATTGCCGAAGCTAAGCTGGAGTCCGCCCACGCGGAACTCCCCCCGCTGTCAGTGATCGGTGCTTCCAGTGAACCCGCCGCGAAACCCGGAACCATCACCACGCCGAAGCAATTCGGTCGTCGTGGTACGCCCCGTGGCGCCGCTCCCTCGGCCGCCAATGGTCAGACTGCCCGCCCCTCCATCGGCGTCGTCGAAGACCCGTCTCAGCTGACCGAGAACCTCACCGGTTCCCTCGCCAAGCAGAACGCCCCGGAACAGCGCGAGCAGCGCGAACCGCGTGAACGTCGTGAACCGCGCGCCGAAGGCGAACGTGGTCCTCGTCGCGAACCGCGCGAACCCCGCCCCGAAGGCTTCGTCGCCGAAGAAGGCCGTCAGCCCGGTATCCCGCAGGGCGACCGTCCTCGTCGTGAACCGCGCGCTGAAGGCGAACGTGGTCCTCGTCGCGAGCCCCGCGCCGAAGGTGATCGCGGCCCTCGCGCCGAAGGTGATCGCGGCCCTCGCCCGGAAGGCGACCGTGGCCCTCGTCGCGAAGATCGCCCTCGTCGCGAAGATCGCCCGCGCATCCAGATCGAGCCCGTCGTCATCCCCGTCCAGGCACCCATCGGCTTCTGGGCTTCGCTGAAGCGCAAACTCGCCACGCTCTTTGGTATTCCCACCAAGGCCGTCTTTGTTCCTACCGAACGCACCCAGGCCCCCCGCGGCGAACATCGTGGCGAACGCCCTGACCGCGGCGGTCGCGGTGGTCGCGGTCGCGGTGACTTCCGTGGCGGCTCCCGCGACGGATCTCGCGGTGGTGATCGTGGCGGCTCACGTGGAGGTCGCGGAGATTTCCGCGGCGACCGTGGCCCTCGCAACGGTCCGCGCGAAGGCTGATTGAACCGGGGGCGCCAAACGGCGCCCCCGCTCTTTTACACGATGCTCCAGGTCGCACGCATCCGAGGTGGTCACGTGCTGCGCGGCTCCCTCCGGGCCGCAGGCTCCAAGAACGCCTCCCTGCCGCTTCTCGCCGCTTCGCTCCTCACGGGCGAGACGGTGACGTTGCGCAACGTCCCCGACCTCAGCGACGTCCGCTACATGGCCGAGATCCTTGGTCACCAAGGTGCCATCGTCACCAACCCCGAGCCCGGCGTGTGGACTATTTGTGCGTCCACGATTACGCACCGCACTCCCTACGACCTGGTGCGCAAGATGCGCGCTTCCGTCTGCCTGCTCGGCTCACTCATCGGTCGCCTCCGCCATGCGGAGATGGCCATTCCCGGCGGCTGCGTCATCGGCCCGCGCCCCATCGATCTCCACCTAAAGGGCCTCGAGGCGATGGGCTGCGTCGTGAACGTAGAAGCCGGCCTCGTGCAAGTCGACGCCAGCCGAGCACGCGGCGATACGGTCTTCATGGGCGGTCCGATGGGCAGCACGGTCTTAGGCACTGCCAACATCGTGATGGCGGCAACACTCACCCCAGGCATCACCCGCATCGAGTGCGCAGCCCGCGAACCTGAGGTCGTCGATCTCTGCGAGATGCTCATCAAGATGGGCGCGCTAATCCGCGGCCACGGCACCAATGTCATTGAAGTTGAAGGCGTCACAACCCTTCACGGCTGTGACCACACGGTCATCGCTGACCGCATTGAAGCAGGCACGTATCTAGTCGCTGGCGCCATCACTGGCGGCGACGTCACCGTCACGCACTGCAACCCCGCCCACCTTACGGCATTCCTCGACAAGCTGCGCGAAGCAGGCGTCAGCGTGGAAACCGGACCCGACTTCATTCGCGCCTTCGGCCGGCCAACGCACGCGGTCGCCATCGTCACCGAACCCTACCCCGGCTTCCCCACCGACCTGCAGGCCCAATTCATGGCCCTACAACTCCTGGTCGACGGCCGAAGCACGGTAACGGAAAAAATCTACCCCGCTCGCTTCATGCATGCGGCCGAACTCCAACGCATGGGGGCGGAAATCGCCATCGACGGTCCCACCGCAGCCATCTACGGCGATCGACCTCTTTCCGGCGCGCCCGTAATGGCCTCCGACCTGCGCGCCTCCGCGGCCCTCATCCTCGCCGCCCTCATCGCCAAAGGTGAAACTTGGGTCCAACGGCTCTACCATCTCGATCGCGGCTACGAACGCTTCGAAGAACGGCTGCGTGGCCTCGGTGCCGATATTGAACGCCTCCCCGCCTCCGAACTGCCCAAGGGCTTCGCCGAGGACTGAGGGTTGCCAATCCGCCGCGACTCCGCACCTTGCGCCCATGGCCCGTGCTAAGGATTCCCCCGATGAGCCCGCTCTTCCCGTCGGGAAGGAAGGCTTGTCGCGTTCCAATCGTTCGCTCGATGCCTCCCTGCGCCCGCCGAAGCTCGATGATTTCGTCGGCCAAGCCCGCACGGTCGAACGCCTGCGCGTGATGATTGGCGCCGCTCGGCGCGAAGGCCGTACGCTCGACCACATCCTGCTGCACGGCCCACCCGGACTAGGGAAGACCACCCTCGCGATGATCCTCGCCGAAGAGATGGGTCGCCCGATTCGCGTCACCTCCGGACCAGTCGTCGAAAAAGCGTCGGACCTCGCGGGCTTGCTCACCAGCCTGCAAGAAGGCGAGTTGCTCTTCATCGACGAGATTCATCGCATCCCCAAGACGGTCGAAGAATTTCTCTACTCCGCAATGGAGGACTTCCGCATCGATATCATGATCGACCAAGGACCCAACGCCCGCTCCGTGCGCCTCGATCTCCCGAAGTTCACGCTCGTCGGCGCGACCACGCGCACCGGCCTACTCACCGCTCCACTGCGCAGTCGCTTCACCCTGCAGACTCGCCTCGACTATTACACCCGCGAACAACTCCTGAGTATCGTGCGCCGTAATGCGGAGTTACTGCAGCTGGATATCGACCAAGGCGGCTCCGATGAAATCGCGCGTCGTGCCCGCGGCACCCCGCGCATCGTTAACAATCTCCTACGCTTCACCCGCGACTACGCGCTCGAACGTGCGGGCGGAAAAGCCAACGCCGCCGTGACCGCCGCCGCCCTCGAACTCCTCGAAATCGATCGCCACGGCCTCGATGAAATGGACCACCGCTTTCTCCGTGCCATGGCCGAGAAACATAACGGCGGCCCGGTCGGTCTCAATAGCATCGGCGCCGCAATCGGCGAAGACGCCCACACGCTCGAGGAAGTCCACGAGCCGTTCCTCGTCCAAGAAGGCTATGTGCTGCGCACCCCGCAGGGCCGCGTTTTAGCCCCCAAGGGCTGGCTGGCCGTCGGCTTGACGCCTCCCTCCCCGGCGGGCGGGTCACTCTGACGCTGGACATCGACGAATTCCATCGGCTAAGGTCTGCACCTTAAAGCCATGGCAAAACGTTGGGTCATCAAACTCGGTTCCGGTCTACTCACCCGCAAGGACGGCAAGGTCGACCGCGTCCAGATTGGCCGCATCGTCGATCAGGTCGCCGCCCTCAACAAGCGTGGCATCCAGGTCGTCGTTGTCACCTCGGGTGCTGTCGCCGCCGGCATGACCGCCATGGGCCTCGACAAGCGCCCTAAAGAAGCCCGCGAACTCCAAGCCTGCGCGACGGTCGGCCAACCCGAACTAATGTCCGAGTACGGCAAACACCTCCGCCGTCATAAGCTGCTCGGCTCCCAGATGCTCCTGACCTACTGGGACCTCGATAGCCGCGCCTGCACCCGCAACGCCCGAGCGACACTCGACCTCCTCCTCGCTCGCAAGCGCTTCATCCCGATCATCAACGAGAACGATGCCATCGCCGATGAAGAAATTAAAGTGGGCGACAACGATCGCCTCTCCGCGCACGTCGCCGCCCTCGTCGGCGCCGACCTGCTGATCATTCTTTCCGGCATCCAAGGCCTGATGACGAAGTCCGACGGCACGGGCGACCTGATTCCCTCCGTGCGCAAGCTTGACGACTCCGTGCGCGCCCTCGCTGGCGGCGCGGGCTCCGAGCGCAATGTCGGCGGCATGGTCACGAAGCTGCTCGCGGCCGAGATCGCCGCCGAAGGCGGGGTCGATACCATCATCGCCAGCGGCCGCCACCCGAACGTGCTCATCGAACTCGCGGCCGGCAAGAAGCTCGGCACCCGCTTCTCCTTGCAGAAGAAATGAGCGATCTGCTCCAGCGCGTGACGGAAATCGCCCGAGCCGCCAAGAAGGCCTCGCGCGCACTTGCCCTCGCCTCGACCGAAACCCGTGACCGTGCCTTGCGCGCAGCCGCTCAGGCCCTGCGTACCGACGAGGCCCTCATCCTTGATGCTAACGGTAAAGACCTCGCGGTGGCCAAAGCCAAGGGCCTCACCGAGGCGATGACCGACCGCCTCCGCCTCGACCATGCCCGCCTTGAGGATATCGCCGTAGCCTGCGAATCGGTGGCCAAACTCCCCGACCCCGTCGGCGAAATCACCGAGGACTGGACCCGGCCCAACGGCCTCCGCATCATCCGCCGCCGAGTGCCCATCGGCCTCGTCGCGATCATCTTCGAATCACGCCCCAACGTCACCGTCGACGCCGCGGCCCTTTGCCTTAAGTCCGGCAACGGTTGCGTACTCCGCGGCGGCAGTGAAGCCATCCACACTAATCTCGCCCTCGCGAAATCCTTCGCGACTGGCCTACGCGTCGCCGGCCTTCCTGCCGAAGCCGTCACGCTCCTGCCCTTCACGGATCGCGAAGCCGTGCCCGCACTGGGTTCCCTTCGTGGCATCGTCGACATCATCGTCCCGCGCGGCGGCCCCGGGCTCATCGAGGCGGTCGTCAACTCCGCCAAAGTGCCCGTCATCAAACATGACGCCGGGATCTGCCATGTCTACGTCCACGCGCAAGCTGACCTCGCCATGGCCCAAGCCATCGTGCTCAACGCCAAGTGCCAGCGCCCCAGTGCGTGCAACGCCCTCGAGACATTGCTCGTCGATCAAGCCGTATCCGCCCGTTTCCTCCCCGCCATGGCTGCAGCGCTGGCGGAGAAGAAAACCGAAGTCCGCGCCTGCGAAAAGAGCCGGACGTTCATGCCTGGCGCCAAGGCGGCAACCGAACAAGATTTCCGCACCGAACACCTCGGGCTGATTCTCAACGTAAAGATTGTTAGTGGCCTCGATGAGGCCGTCGCCCACATCGAAGGCTACGGTTCCCACCACTCTGATGCGATTATCACAGCGGACGAAGCCGCGGCCCGGTCTTTCCTGGCCCAAATCGACAGCGCCTGTGTCTATTGGAACGC
>CAIKRN010000278.1 GCA_903829855.1 uncultured Opitutia bacterium | reverse complement strand
GGGCGCATCGGTTCGGTCGACGGCCTCCGTGCGACTTCGCTGCTTGCCGAAGGTTCCGCCGGCAACTGGGCCTATCACGTCGACGGTTTTCATAAGACGACGGACAATCTCTCCACGCCCGTTGGCGTGATTTCCGATACGGCCAGCGTCTCCGATGGTGCCGGGGTAGGGTTTGCCTATATCGGAAAAACAAGTCACTTTGGTTTCGCTTATTCCGGCTTGGATAGCAGCTACGGTGTTTCCGACCCTGGGGTGCTCATCGGCCTGCACCAACGTCGTTGGGATTTCTCCGGGGCTACCGAACATCCTTTCGATAACGTCAAGAGCATCGACTATAAACTAGGCATCTCCGATTATCATCATTCGGAGTATGACAACGGCATCGTCGGAACCACTTTTTCGAACAAGGGCTGGGATGGGCGCGTCGACGTAGCCCTCGATAACAAGAAGGGTTTCGAGGGCGTGGTCGGCGTCGCTGGTGGCATTTCCGATTTCACCGTGGCGGGCGACGAAGCTTTTCTCCCCGTCACGCGCTCGACCAACGAGGCCTGCTTCGGTTCATTCACGAACCGATTGGCCGACTCCTCCTGGAAGCTGCGCTCGGGCTTCCGTCTGGAATCCGACAAGGTCACCGCGCAGGCCTGGACTCATGATGGTATCCAGGCCTCTCACCCAGCCGCCGCGCGCGATTTCACGCCGCTGGCCCTGTCGCTGGGTCTGGTCAAGGAACTCGCTGACCACTGGGAGACGAGCGTGACGCTTTCGCGGACGGAACGGGCGCCGAATATGCAGGAACTCTACGCCGACGGACCTCACCTCGGCACCAATGCCTATGAGGTCGGCTCGCGTTCGCTTGAAACCGAGAAGGCCGTCGGGCTTGAGTTGGAACTGGCCAAGACCAAGGGGAAGGTCTCTGGGAGTATCTCTGGTTACTATAATCGTTTCAGTTCCTACGTATCACAGCAACGCAATGGCTTCGGTCCGAATCTGACGGGCGTCGGCGGCGCGGATTACTCCGCCGTGCCCAGATATGATTACACTCAGATCGCCGCGGATTTCTACGGGCTGGAGGCCAAGACGGCCTTCGAGCTCGGCTCGCCTAAGAGTAAATTGGAATTCTTCGGCGACTATGTCCGCGGACGAAATCACGATACGGGTGAGGCCATTCCGCGACTTTCGCCAGGTCGGTTTGGGGTGGCGCTGGATGGATTAGACGCCGGCTGGAACTGGCGCGTCGATTTTACTTATCACCTAGGCCAGCATGAGGTCTCGGCTAACGAGACTCCCACTGCTGGTTACGCGCTGGCTGGCGCATCGTTCTCACATGGTTTCAAAATCGAAGGGGGGGAGGGGGATTTCAATCTTCGCCTAACCAATATGTTTAACAGCCTTGGTCGCGACGCTTCGTCGTTTCTGAAGGACACGTTGCCGATGCCTGGGCGGGGTATCGAGGCCAGCGTGAAACTCGTCTTCTGATTATGCTCTCCGCCGCTGAAGATCATCGCACGGACCGCACCCTGGCCTGGCTAGCAGCCTTGGTCGCATCAGTCGTGGTCATTTGCGCGGTCGGTTTCTTCGCCCGGCCAGTGGTTATCGCGCATTTTGATAAGAAGACCCGTTCCGATGATTTGGCTGCCGAGGTCTTCGTACCGCCCCCGCAGGCCCCCGCGCCAGTTGCGGTTCCGTCGGAAGTTGCTCCAGAAGTCGCGACGCCGGCGGCCGCGCCCGCGATTCCTACTGTCGTACCCGTCGCCGAAGCGGTGGCACCTTTGGTCGCGCCAGTGATGCCTGGATTATCTTCCCTCAAGCCTTTCGATTCTTCGGCGCCGCGCTCGCTGGCCGCACCGATTGCTTTCACGCCAAATTCCGCCGGCGTTTTCCCGAATCCGCCTTATCCGCGGTGGGCGAGGCAGCAGGGGATGCAGGGTAAACTGCAGCTGCTCGTCGAGATCTCACCTTCGGGTAGCATCACCGACCTTAAGTTACGCGAGACCTCCGGGCATGACCTGCTCGACCGTCATGTGCTCGATTGGGTCAAGGCCAACTGGTCTTGGGCTCCCGGCGCTCGTCGCCTTTACCTGATTCCTTTCATCTTCGAACTCCAATAATCACTCATGCAACCCATCCTCGCTAACGTCGTGGTCGACCTTTTCATCAAGGGCGGCCCCATCATGTATCCGCTGCTCATCGCGGCGGTCGTCGCGGTCGCCGTAGCCGGCGAACGCCTGCTTTGGTGGTTCCGGCAGACTGCCCGTCGCGATACCACCCTCGTCGCCAAGGTGCTGGAGTCGGCCGAGCATGGTCGCTGGGAAGAAGCCGCCAAACTCGCCGAATCCTCGCAGGATCCCGTGGCCAAGGTCCTGGCCGCAGGGCTTGAGCATCGCGAGACCTCAATGGAGGGTGCGATTCAAGTGGCTGCTTCCCGTGAACTCCGGGAGGCCGGCCGTTTCATTCCGACTCTTGACACCCTGGTGACCCTCGCACCATTGCTCGGCCTGCTGGGTACGGTCACGGGTATCATGGCCTCCTTTAATTCTATCGGCACCGATGAGCTGGCGGTCTCCAAGGTCACGGGCGGCATCGGCGAGGCGCTCATCGCGACCGCGGCGGGCCTGGGCATCGCCATCACGACGTTGATTCCGCTGAACATCCTGACAACCCGTCTCGCCGGCCTGCAGGCCGACATCGAGTCCGCGGCGACTACCCTGCAGGTAGCCGCCCAAAAGCAGGCCCGCCGATGAAAATCGCCTCGCCCATCGGCCATCGCCGGCCGCGGTTGGAAATCATCCCACTGATTGACATCATGTTCTTCCTACTGGCCGCCTTTATGATGGTCAGTCTCACCATGCACAAGAATCGCAGCATGCCGGTGAACCTTGAAGGTGCCTCGAACGCAAAGACCGATTTCAAGCCCGACGCCGTGACGCTGTCCATCGACCGTGATGGTAAGGTTTTCGTCGAAAAGGACCTCGTCACTCTGCCCGACCTGCGCGCCTTGCTGCTCAAGCGCGTGAAGGATAACGCCGCCGTCACGGTCTATATTGCTGGCGATCGCGATACGCCGCACGGCAAGATGATCTCCGTCCTCGACTTCGTGCGTGGTGCCGGCGTCCAGAAAGTCGCCTTCACCGTCAAGTCCGCTGAATCCAAATGAGCACCCCTTCGCGCTGGACCATTGTTTTTGCGGCGCTTTCCGTGGCTTTGGCGTGCTTCTGCGTCGCGCAGTGGCGACGGGAGGCTTTGCTCCGCGCCGAGCTCACCGAGGTCGGCGGACAGGTAGCGGTTACGGAGAAGAAGGCTTTCGATGCGGCGAAGCTTGCCGACACCTATGCGGCGGAGATTCGTACGCTGGAATCGCGCGTGACGGAACTGAAGAAATCTGAAGCCCTGCTCAAATCTGAGGCACTGAAGACCACGACCTCACTGCGCAAGGCCGAGGCTGGTTTGCTGCAGGCCAAGGCGGATCTCGGCGCGGCCCATGATGCCATCGCTAGGCAGAATGATTCCATCCGTAAGCAGAACGCCGTCATTGCCGAACAGAACGATGCGATCCGGCGGCAGAATGAGGCCTTCAAGAAGGTCGTCGACGACCGCAATGAAGTCGTGCGCCTGCTCAACGAGAGGACCGAGATGCTCAACAAACTGAACGCCGAGAAGGCGCCGAAGTAGTGGAAGGCTTGGGAGCGCCTAAAAGGTTCAGGCTTGCACGCTAAAATCAGTCGGGTAAATTAGCAGAGTTGGCAGTTAACTTGTCCGCAAACTGTCCGCAAAAAAGCTCGGTCGTTGAAGGTCAACGACATACAGACGCAAAGTCTGACTTCGAATCCCATCCTCTCCGCCACTTTGTT
>CAIKRN010000277.1 GCA_903829855.1 uncultured Opitutia bacterium | reverse complement strand
GCTTTACCGCAATCGGCTCTTTCGGGACACCCCACTAGGCTGCAAGGTGGTCGTCGTAGGTAATCTGACGGTCGGCGGGACGGGCAAGACCCCGATTGTGCTTAAGATGGCACATGTTCTGGCAGGTCGCGGCCGCCGGGTAGCCATTCTTTCTCGCGGCTATAAAGGTGCGAGCGATTCGATGGTAAAACGTTTTTGGCGATGGCTCACCCAGGGAAGCCGGCCAGACCCGCTCGTCGTCTCGGACGGGAAGACCGTCTTAGCTGGACCCGACGAAGCGGGTGATGAGCCTTTCATGCTCGCAACGAATCTCTGCAAGGACGGCGTGGTCGTCATCGTTGACCGAGATCGCGTCGAGGGCGGACGCTTCGCCCTTCGTCGCTTCGGGGTGGACACCATCCTGCTCGACGACGGCCTACAGTACCTACCATTACGCGGACAGATTAATCTGCTCCTGGTCGATAGTCGCGATCCGTTTGGCAATGGAGCACTGCTGCCCCGTGGCATCCTTCGGGAGCCCATCGCCAATCTCTCGCGTGCCTCGTATGTTTTCCTAACGAAATCCGTAGGGCAACCTGACCCAACCCTCGTGAGCCTCATCCGCCGGCATAACCCCAAGGCGGAAATTATCGCATGCGCCCATAGTGCCAAGGAGCTGGTCGAAGTGGAAGGAACCACCCGCTTCCCCATGACCACCCTGCAAGGCAAGCGAGTGGCGGCTTTCTCCGGTATCGCCACCCCGGAACGCTTTGAGGAAACCCTCATCGCCCACGGTGCCATCCTCGCCTCCAAGCGTCGCTTCCTGGATCACCACGCTTTCAATGATGAAGACCTTGATGAGGTCTTGGATCAGGCAATTAGAGCCAAGGCGGAGATGATTATCACCACGGAGAAGGATGCCGTCCGACTTCAGTCACGCTTCCGTCCGCCCATTCCGCTGATGTATGTCCGGCTGGAAGTGGAAATCCTCGGCGACGCTGAGGGTTTCAACGCGGCCGTCGAACGGATCTGCCTCGGGCCTTCTTCGGCGGGGCGATAATCGATTCAGGAGCAAGTCGGCGGGAAAAAGATAAGAACGCATCCTGGGCGCAAGCTGCCTGCCGTCCGTTGGGCTGACAGGGAAGGTAAGCACCATCCCCCTGCAACTCCTTGGCATCCCCCGTCCGCTCCATATAGATCGAAATGATCTCTGCATCGATGCGCTTACGTAGGGATTTCGAACGAATGGGGAAGACGCACTCAACGCGACGCAGGAAATTGCGCGGCATCCAATCGGCGCTCCCCATAAGGATAATGGGTTCACCCCCAGAGTTCTCGAAACGGAAGAGCCTGCTGTGTTCCAAGAAACGACCTAAGAAACTCCGAACACGGATATTATCACTTTTACCGGGCACCCCAGGCTTAAGACAACAGATACCCCGCACCACTAACTCGACTTTCACGCCCGCGGAGGAGGCACGGTAAAGCGCCTTGATGACGTCGGGGTCGACCAGACTGTTCACCTTCGCAAAGATACCTGCCTTGCGACCGGAGGCTGCCGCCGAAGTTTCCGCATCGATTAGATCAACAATACGACGGGAAAGATCGAACGGCGCGATGAGGAGCTGCTTAAATTTCGGGCGGCTCAAATTTCCCGTAAGCACATTGAAGAG
>CAIKRN010000276.1 GCA_903829855.1 uncultured Opitutia bacterium | reverse complement strand
GGTGCCGGTCAGGAAGCATTTCTCGGCCGCATGGCCACCCGTCACGCCTGGCAGGCTCACGCCGGAGAAAACCGTCATACGACTGCGATGCGTCTCCAGTTTTTGAAGATAGGCCGGGAGGGCGAAATCGCGTCCGGCCTTTTCGGGGAAGAAGAACTGTGGCATGATGCCCATGTTCGTCTGAACACAAACCATGCGACGGGGAATCTTGGCCTGAGCTGACTCCTTCGCGAAAGCGGGCATCATCGCGTCCAGCAACGGCAAGGCGATGCCGGCCCCGGCCGCCCGGAGGAAGGTGCGGCGGGAAAGTGAACGGTGGAGGCCGAGTTGGATTTTATTCATAAATGGGGATTTGTTTTCAGGGGTGCTCGAGCCCTTTGATTTTCTTAAGAGCGGCATCCAGCGTTTTCTGGTCGGTCTTGGAAGAATCAATCCGGGCGGCAATAAGTCCGTCCTTCCCAACGGTGGCGCTCTCGACGCCTTCGAGCTTAGCGATGCCATTATAAACGGCGTAACGACAGCCGCGGCAGTCGAGGATATGGGTATGGAGCTCAACGGTGATCGCCTTATCCGCTGCGATGCTCGCCAGAGGCTTAAGCGTAAACGTTCGGTTCGTAGCGGTGCCGAGCAAGGAGTCCAGCCGCTGCCCAAGCTGCTCCTCCGAGGGCGGCTTCTTCGCGTTATAGTTCGTCATGACCAGCGCGGGGTCCAGCCGCCAGACCGCGACCGTCGAAGCGTAATCCACCCGCACTAACTCGACCCCGGGGAGGGTCGGGACGATTTCCTTTAAATCCTCCACGCGGGATGGTTCAAAAAGCCCGACAACCCGGCGAGATATCTCCACCGATGGAGCGGCAGGCAGATCGGCCGTCAGACCAGCGACGAAGAGCGAAGCGAAGACGAGGGATGAAATAAAAGTGCGCATCGTTCAGCGGGTCTGGAAAAGCGGGCTGCGGACCAGTTCATGAATAAGCGTGCGTATACCGCCGCCCTGCACTTCCGTGCGGGCCACGATTTCGGCCAAGGCGGTACGATCCCCGAAAGATAATGCGTGACCCGTGGAGTAAACCGTCAATTGCTCGGCGAGATTACGCAGCAACTGTTGGCGTTCGTTGGCCAGAATATCCTTCAGCTGCAGAATATCGGCAAACTTGCGACCGTCGGGCAGTTCGCCGCTGGCGTCCACTTTAGGTCCCAACTTGAAGTCGATTTTGATCCGCGGATCGATACTACCCCGCGGGGGCACGTCACCCTCGCCAATACTCCGATAGCGGCCGCGCTGACCGCCGATGACATCGAAGGATTCAAGGGCGAAGCCAGCGGGGTCGATCTTCGTATGACAGGAGGCGCACGCGGGATCGGCACGATGTTTGGCCAGCTGTTCCCGGATCGTGGTCGTACCCTGAACATCTGGCTCCACGGCGGGGACATTGGCGGGCGGTGGCTCAGGCGGGCGACCCAGCAGCCGCGCCATCACGAAAGAGCCACGCACCACGGGAGAGGTCGTGGTCCCATTGGCGGTGACCTTCAGGAGGGCGGCCTGGGTGAGAAAGCCTCCGCGCACACAACCCGCGGGGAGCGTGACCTTGCGGATTTCTGGGCCACTGACGCCCGTGATACCATAATGCACGGCGAGCCTTTCGTTGAGCATCGCGAAATCCGAACGCACGAGGAAACTAGCGTCGAGATTACGTTCCAGCAGTTCGCGGAAATAGGCGCGCGTTTCCGAGACCATTGAATCCTGCAGGTAAGGATTAAATTCCGGGTAGAGCTTCTTGTCAGGGTCGTTCACGCCGATGGAGCGCAGCTTCAGCCATTGACCGAGAAAATCTTCCACAAAGCGATCGGACTTCGGATCACTGAGCATGCGCTCGATTTGTTGGTCGAGCACCTTGGGGTCGCGGATTTGACCAGAGGTAATCAGGCCGGCCAGCACCTCGTCCGGTTGCGAGTTCCAAAGGAAGTAGGAGAGCCGCGAGGCCAAGGCATAATCATCCAGCTTTCCAGGGGCCTCGACGTGGTAAAGGAAGTCCGGAGAGCACAGCGCGGCGCGATAGACCCACCGCATGGCGGTCTCAAAACAATCGCCAGCCTTCACGCGTAGATCAAACTGGGCCAGGTATTGGGCGCGCGTTTCCGCCGTCACTGGACGCCGAAAAGCCTTGGGCAGGAAGTCGGCCAGGAGTTTATCCGCATCCGCCAGGGGATGAGCACTGGTGACGGACCAGATACCCTTCTCGGGCTCTGGCCGATTGCGACAACCGATAATATCCTGCCGAAGCGGCACGCGCACCGGGGGGCGTTGAGCCGCCTTGGGGTCAGGCTTGATTTCCAAGATAGGCAAAGAACCAAAAAGCAGCTGGTGGCTGCGCGGAGGCCACACGTCATTGAACGGGCCTTCGATATCAACCCAATCACTGACGACGCAAGGCCCCGTGTAGCCCATGATGCGACCCTTCGGGCCGTAGTTGCCGATACGATAAAGCCTGATCGGAGCGAGTGAGGCCGGATTGAAACCAATGGTCTCCTTTTCGTTAAACCAAACATTCATCTCGTGGACCTTAGATTCGAGCGAGGGAGCGGCGAAATAGCCGAGCACGTAGCTCGGGTGCTGCCCGCCGCGGCCATTCTCATTAAACTGCACGACCGAAAGTCGGGCCGCCTCCACCCCGCGGGAAGGACGGACTTCGCCCTTATCCCAAGTAAGACTCCAGAAAGAAGCCCGGATACGGTAACGCCCCGGATACAATGAGGCGAAATGGCGAAAGTAAGGATTCCATGAATCATCCTCATGGCGGAAGACCCCCACGCTGCTCATGCGATCAAAAATTCCAATCTGCTCGTGGGCGCCTTGGTCGACGTGGGCGTATTCTCCTGCCGGCGGGAAGACCGGATCCGGCTTCTTGTCGCGGAACAACATGGCGTCGCCCTGCATCAGCATGATGTCTGGCTCGTAGTTACGGGCCAAGGAAAGCCGCACTAACGAGGTGGCGGGAGCGACCGGGCGCGTCGCGATAGCCATATTCAGGACAGTATCGGCGGCATCGATGTAGCGGGCTAAATTGACATGGGAGATATCCAGCGCGTCGCTGTTGTTATCGAAGCCATGGGCGGAGCCATCGGCCGGGAGACCAGCCCGCACGGCGATACCCGGCAGAGCAAAAAGATCACGGACGGTATTCTCGTACTCCGAACGCGTCATCCGGTGCAAAGTCGTCCGACCTCCACCGGCTTGCTTGGCCGCCTCGGCTTGCAGGAGGGCCCGGGATAAAACTGACTTCACCGCGGCGACGTCCGCCACTGGGGGGCGGGCCTTCTTCTTGGGCGGCATCTCGCCGGATTCAATCCGGTCGTGAATCTTTACCCAGCGGCTAAAATTCTCGGCCTCCGTGAACTGGTCACGTAACGCGGTGAGGTCCAAATTCCCCTTCTTCGTTTCCGCGTCGTGGCACCCTGTGCAGTGTGCCTCTAGAAATGGCTGGATCGCTGGCTTAATCGAATCGGCACCATCCACGGCGAACGCGACCGAGGACAACAATCCCAAGCAGGCATTGAGGAATATAAATCGACGAAGAAGGGGCATGAGGATCGGTGTTTCCATCGTCCTAAACAGACGGGGAACCGCTGCGGGGCAGTGAGGACAATTTGCCCTTACGCCAGCCCTTGCCAAACCAATATGACCTACCCGCCAGCTCAGCGCCGAGCCCGCTTTGACGCTTTAGCCCTAACGACCGTCGCTTTCTTTTTCTTCACTGGGGCGGGCTTTTTCTTGGCTACCACCTTGGTGGGGGACTTCTTCTTCGCGACTACCTTGAATTTCTTCGGGAGAGGCTTCTTAGCGGCGATTTTCTTCGCAGGGGCGGGCTTAGCTTTGGCCTTCACGATGACCTTCTTCGCGACGGGTTTCTTC
>CAIKRN010000275.1 GCA_903829855.1 uncultured Opitutia bacterium | reverse complement strand
CTGACTTCGTTCGGAGTTCTGTACGTGTCTGACCCCGCCGCGCTAGGGTGGGGCAGCACCGCGTGCTGCCCTAGCTGCCTCTCTGTATCCCCAACCGCTTCCACCTCCCGGCACCGCCTTCGCTGGTAGGGACGGCTGTCCTCAGCCGTCCGTTCGCGGACAGACAGTCGAACCTCGATCGACTTACTATCCTCTCAACGCCCAACGGCGGGCTCGGAGAGCCACGCCCCTACCTTGAGACCGCTGCAAAAACAATGAACCAAGAACCAAGAACACGCCTAGCGCTGCCTCTCTCCGGTCCTCGTGTCCTCATGTCCTCCTGTCCTCGTTTTCGCCCCGTGTCCCCTTGTCCCCATGCCCACGGGTCCCCTCCTCAGTTTTCAGTTCCTTGAAAACTGAGGGTGTCCCTCAATCCTCTTCTCCACTTCCGCCTGCTGTTCCGGCGTGAGTCCATCCGGGAATTTTTTGGACGAGCGACGCCAGCGCTCCAGCCACTCACGCCCAATCAAGGTGTAAGGGCAGGGGGTCGGGAAACCTGGGCTGAGTGCGACGATGGTATCTTTCTTCGACCCGGTGCCTTCGCCGACGGCCACGTAGAATCCGGAATTGAGCAACGCGACTCGCATGGTGGTCGATGAGCAATACGTAAAGAGCTGCGCCGACTTCTTGGGGTCGCAAAACGCGAACAGTTTGTCGAACGACTCGAGCTCCCAGGCGTCGGGATTGGTCTTCTGCGAAAAGAAGTCGTAGTAGAGGATATCCGGAGCGGCGGAAGCCTTGGAGGCGACCTTCCAGAAATCGCCGACATGCAGCTCCCAGCTGAGTCCGGGATACTGACGCGACTGCCAGGTGCCACGCGCGAGGACGGCGTCCGGGCCGGAGTGACGCAGGTACTCGAAGCGGTTCTTGTGCGTCATGGCCAGCTTGAGCGAATCCATGTCGTTCTCGAAGCTGATGACCTTCATGTTGCGCACGGGGCCCTTGGCGGCTTCGGCCTCGTAACACAGAATCGACGCCATGGCGTTGGCGGCGGCCCCGAGCCCTAAATCCCAGATAACAATGGGCGCGGCGGTCTCAGGCGTTTGGCCTTCGGGCAGCTTCAGGCGCTCGGAGAGCTTGGCCTGGTCGATGTACAGCGCCTTGGCCTCGTCCATGGGCGCGCGGCGCAGATGCATGATTTCACCCGAGGAAATCTGGCGGATATTCGCGAAGCCCTCGATTTCGTGGATATGGATCTCGTAATCGCCGAGGGTGCGTGGGCGCCGTTCCTTGCCGACCTTGGGCGGGACGGCAGGATTATCCATGTCCTCGACCTGCAGCACTTGGCGGCGGTCGTGGTAGTAGGCCAGGAACGAATCCTCGAGGATGCTCTGGCGGATCTCCCGCATCATCTGGTGATAGAAGAAGATGTTGTGCTGGCCGAGGAGCGTCCAGCCGAGCGGCTCTTGGGTCTTGGTGAGGTGATGCAGGTAGCCGCGCGAATACTTGGCACAGACCGGGCACTTGCACAGGGCATCAATCTTCTCCTCGGAGAACTTATAAATCGAACGGCGTAGCTGCAGGATGCCGCGGGAGGTATAGGCCGTGCCGAACTGGGCGACTTTGTTCGGGATGATGCAGTCGAACATGTCGACGCCACGGTGCACGGCTTCGAGAAGGTCGAGCGGCGTCCCGACGCCCATGAGGTAGCGAGGTTTGTCGGCCGGGAGCATCGCCGCGGCGATCTCGCAGGTGTCTTCGCGCTGGCTCTTGCCTTCGCCCACGGCGAGGCCGCCGATGGCGAAACCGTCGAAGGGCAACTGAATCAGGCCGTCCGCACTCTGTTTGCGGAGGTCGGGGTAGAGGGCGCCCTGGACGATTGCGAACATGGACTGGGGCGAATCACCACGCGCCTTGAGGCTCCGGATCGCCCAGCGATGGGTGATCTCGAGCGCTTCCTTGGCGGTGGACCTGTCGGCGGTCGAGGGGATGCACTGG
>CAIKRN010000274.1 GCA_903829855.1 uncultured Opitutia bacterium | reverse complement strand
GGCGACCACGCGGTAGATCCGGCCGCGACTATGGTCACGCAGGTCGTTCTCGTGCGCGCCGCCCTTACCAGTCTTGGCGTCATAGCCACCACGACCCACGCTCGGCGTAGGATTGTGTTGAATAATGAAGTTCTGCCAGTCGGCCACCCAGATGGCGCCATCCGGACCCACCGCCGCATAAACGGGCGAAAGCCATTCATCGGAGCTGGCGAGAATATTGAACCCGTCTTTCGCCACATAACCAGCCCCAGATGGCTGCACGTCCATCAATGCGACGACTTTCATCGTGGGCTCACAGACTAAGGCCATCCCCTGGAGGCGGGCAGGCAATTGGGATGAATAAACGAAGTTGGAACACGCCGCCGCCGTATAGCCGCCCATCACGTCGACTTGACGGAAGTTCGGGGTGATGGTGTGCGCTTCATAGACGAGATTAATCTTCTTCGCGGTCATCGCGCGCATTCCCTTGGGGACGATATTCTGCGGAATCCCGCCAAAGAAGATCGGGGCACCATTGGCCGTGCCTCCGAAGTCGTCGCCGGCGGCGTTCGCACTCTGAGCCCAAGTATTATTGGTGAACTGGTGCAGGAATTCAATTTTCTGCCCGTCTGCCGAAAAGCGATAGCTGCCCATCGCGAACTTCTTTTCGACGCCACCTACTTTACCCGTAAAGCCGCTGTAGCCCACGGCGCCTCGGAGCCAATTGTCATAACCGTATGAAAGGTTACTGGCCTGGGCATGCGTGTCACCGATACCCCAACCGGTCATGATTACCTGACGGATGTCGGCATGATCACCGCCGGTGCTATCCTTCAGGAAGAGGAAGTTGGGCGGCTGGGCGACGACGACCCCGCCATTGGCGAACGTGAAACTCGTCGGGATATTCAGGTGGTCCGCGAAAACCGTAAACTTATCGGCCTTGCCGTCGCCATCCGTGTCCTCGCAAATAACAATCTTATCGTGACCCTGCTGTTGGTCTGCCATGACGCCGTGGGGGTAATCTGAAGTCTCAGCCACCCAGAGCCGGCCGCGATTATCCCAAGCGAAGGCGATGGGCTTCATGATGTCCGGCTCGGAGGCGAAAAGCTTGAGCTCCATATCGGCCGGCACTTGGGTGCGCTCCATGCTACCCTTGACCGAGAAAGGCTTCTGGAAGGTCAGCGGTTCGGGGCGCTTTTCGTAGTTGGCGACATTGGCGTTCTTCTCACGGACCTCGGGCTCGCGTTGCGCGAGGAATTTCTGCCAAGCCGCAAGGCGATCGGGCGAGAGTCGGGTTTGAATTTCCTGCCGAAAAGATTCGGGCGTCGTATCCGCCTTGAGGCTAATCACGGTGACACTCTGCCCAGACGGCAATTTCACCGAATCATTTAAAGTGGGTTGCCCTTGGGCATCAGGCTTCACCAACAGTACATCGTAGTAGCCCAGGGTCGCGGCGCCCGGGGTGACCCCATTTGCATAATCAAACCAAATGGCGTCGCGGCCCAGCGCGGCCATCAGACCATGAAGCGGCCCACGCACCGATTGTTCGCCGCCCGCAGCATCGAGGTAAAGCACCCGCAGCGGGCCATCGGCGGCGATCAACGAGGCAGCCGTGGAAAGTACCACGGTGAAAAACATAGCAAACGAGCGCATAGGGGTAGGACTAAAACAAGCGTTCGCCGCCCCTTTGGCAACCCGAGGAATCTAAGAATATCGGGCGATTAACCCAGAAAACCTGTTGCCCTGTCGTAATAATGAAAGGGCGAGGAAAACAGGCACAAAAAACGGCGCCCATGTGGGCGCCGTTGTTCGGTCAACAGATCAACGACCTCAGTGGTCGTGGTGATCACCACCGGCCGCAGGCTTGTTGTCCTCAGGCATGTCGGTGATGAGGCACTCCGTCGTGAGAAGGAGGCCGGCCACGGAAGCGGCGTTGATGATCGCGGTACGGGTGACCTTGGTCGGGTCGACCACGCCAGCCTTGATGAGGTCTTCGTAAGCACCCGTCGCCACGTTGTAACCCTCAGCACCCTTGTGCTTAAGCATCACTTCCTGGACGATGAGGGAACCTTCGACACCTGCATTGAAGCAGAGGGTGCGGAGCGGCTCTTCGATCGCCTTGCGGACGATCTGGGCACCGATCTTTTCGTCACCGACGAGGCTGTTGATAACAGCGTCGATGGCCTTGACGGTGCGCAGGAGAGCGACACCACCACCAGGGACGATGCCTTCTTCAACGGCTGCACGGGTGGCGTGCAGGGCGTCGTCGACGCGGTCCTTCTTTTCCTTAAGTTCGGTCTCGGTCGCAGCACCCACGTGGATGACGGCAACGCCGCCGGCCAGCTTGGCGAGGCGTTCCTGGAGCTTTTCCTTATCGTAGTCGGAGGTGGTTTCTTCGATTTGGCGACGGATGAGCTTCACGCGGCCCTGGATGTCGGCGGACTTGCCAGCACCCTGGATGATCGTGGTGTTTTCCTTGTCGGCGACGATGCGCTTGGCGCGGCCGAGGTCGGCAATCTTCACGGACTCGAGCTTGATGCCGAGGTCTTCCGTGACGAAGCGGCCACCGGTGAGGACAGCGATGTCTTCCATCATGGCCTTCCGGCGATCACCGAAGCCAGGAGCCTTGACGGCACAGACGTTGATGGTGCCACGGAGGCGATTGACGACGAGGGTAGCGAGGGCTTCGCCTTCGATTTCCTCAGCGATGATTAGGAGAGGCTTACCGGTCTTGGCGACCTCCTGGAGGAGAGGCAGCAAGTCCTTCATGGCACTGACCTTCTTCTCGTAGAGAAGGATGTAAGCGTCTTCGAGGACGGACTCGAGGGTCTCGGCGTTGGTGGCGAAGTACGGGGAGAGGTAGCCCTTGTCGAACTGCATGCCTTCGACGACGTCGAGGGTGGTCTCGATGGTCTTGGCTTCTTCGACGGTGATGGTGCCGTCCTTACCCACGCGATCCATGGCTTCGGCGATGATGTCGCCGATGGATTCGTCCCAATTGGCGGACACGGTGGCGACCTGCTTGATTTCCTTGCGGTCCTTGACCTTCTTGGAAATCACGGCGAGTTCCTTAACGATGGCTTCGGTGGCCTTATCGACGCCACGCTTAACGAAGATCGGGTTCGCACCGGCGGCGACGAAACGGAGACCTTCCTTATAGATGGCTTCGGCGAGAACGGTCGCGGTGGTCGTTCCATCGCCCGCCTTGTCGGCGGTCTTGGAGGCGACTTCGCGCACCATCTGGGCGCCCATATTCTCGTAGGGATCGTCGAGTTCAATCTCCTTGGCGACCGTGACACCGTCCTTGGTGACCTTCGGAGCGCCGAACTTCTTGTCGATCATCACATTTCGGCCCTTAGGACCGAGGGTGACTTTGACGGCACGGGCGAGGATGGAGACGCCGTTCAGCACCTTGCGGCGGGCGGCTTCATCGAACAGGATTTGCTTCTTAGACATAGGATTCGTGGTTGAGAGTTGGGGGTGGGATTAGTCGATGACGGCGAGGATTTCTTCTTCGCGGAGCAGGAGGTAGAGCTCTTCATCGAGCTTCACTTCCGTGCCGGCGTACTTGCCGACGAGAACCTTGTCGCCGATCTTGACGTTGAAGGCGATTTTCTTGCCGTCCTTGTCGAGGGCACCGGTGCCAAGGGCAATGACCTTGGCTTCCTGTGGCTTCTCCTTGGCGGAGTCGGGGATGATGATGCCTCCCTTGATTTCTTCGGCCTCTTCGATGCGCTGGAGGAGGACGCGATCACCGAGGGGCTTGACGCTAGGTTTGGTGTGTTTGGCCATGTGGATGTTTTGGGTAGAGGTTAGTCTGTGGGGACGTGGGGTGATTTGCAGAACAGATGCCAAAGCCGTTTCGGCAGGATTTAGCAAACGATTAAGGGGGTTTCTCGGGTCCGGGGCTCTCAAGACCCTCCAAATGAGGCATTGTTCCCCGTTTTGCTCGGGACAAGGTGTCCCACCCCTGAGACAGGGGGGTGTTCGAGGGCCGGAGGACTCGAGCTCAGAGTTTAGAGTTCCCCCGGCTGCTTGCCTTCAGGCTCCTTGAGCTGATCGCCCCAACCAAGAATTCGAGCCTGGGCACCATGATGCTCGGCTTTGGGCTTATCTCCGCGCTCCATCCAAATGCGTGAAAGGGAGGTGTGAATATGGATGTCCTTGGGACGCAGAACGAGGGCCTGCTCACCCGCGGCAAGGGCCGCATCGAACTGCCGCAGGCTGAAATGGACTTCAGCCTTGGCCAGCCAAGCCTCGAAGCAGTTGGCATCCACGGCAACAGCCTCCTCAAGCTTCGCCAGCGACGCACTTTCGTCGCCCATGGCAAAATCAAATGAAGCTGCCTCCGCCAAAGCCAAGGCTCGCTCAGATGGCGTTGATTCAGGCATGCCAGCAACTTGCGTGGGTGGATCTATTCCGCAAGCGCTCCTTTCACGCTTGGAAAGGGGGCGGAGGGGTCGCAACTTACCCGCATCATGGATCCACGATATGGACAGCTAGCTGAAGTACTCTGCGGATTCTCGACCCGCCTGAAGAAGGGCGAGAACGTGCTCATCGACGCCCACGACGTCCCGGAGGACTTCGTCATCGCGCTCATCCGGGCCGCCCGCGAGCACGGGGCCACCCCGATGGTCAATCTCCACAAGGCGCGCGTCGGTCGCGAAATGGTCAAAGGCGGCACCAAGGAACAATTCAAACTCGCCGCCGATCATGAGCTGGCCCGCATGAAGAAAATGCAGGCCTATATCGCCGTCCGCGGTTCCGATAATATCTTTGAGGGCAGCGACATCCCCTCCACCCAGGCCAAGCTTAACGGTGAACTCATGCGCCCGGTCCTCGACCACCGCGTGAACAAGACCAAGTGGGTCGTGCTCCGCTGGCCGACCTCCTCCATGGCCCAACAGGCCAAGATGAGCACCGAAGCGTTCGCCGACTTCTACTTCCGCGTCTGCACGCTCGATTACTCCCGCATGATTCCGGGCATGGAAGCCCTGAAGCACGCGATGATGAAGACCGACGAGGTCCATATCACCGGGCCCGGCACCGACCTGAAATTTAATATCAAGGGCATGAACGCCATCCCTTGCGGCGGCGAATATAACATCCCCGACGGTGAAGTTTTCACGGCACCGATCAAAGACTCCGTGAACGGCGTCCTGCAGTACAACTGCGCGACCATCTACCAGGGCGTCTCGTTTGAGAATATCCGGCTGGTCTTCCGTAAGGGTAAAATCGTCGAGGCCACCTCCAATAACACTAAGCGCTTGAACGAGATTCTCGATACTGACGGAGGCGCCCGCTTTATCGGCGAGTTCGCCATCGGCTTTAATCCGCACATCCTCAACCCGATGCAGGACATCCTGTTCGACGAGAAGATTGCGGGATCTTTCCACTTCACGCCCGGCAAGTGCTATGAGGCCGCCGACAACGGTAACCACTCGTCCATCCACTGGGATATGGTCTGCATCCAGCGCCCCGAATACGGTGGCGGTGAAATCCGTTTCGACGGCCAAGTCATTCGCAAAGACGGCATTTTCCTTCCTAAGCCCCTCCAGAAATTGAATCCTTCATACCTCCTCGGTAAGGCCAAATAAAATGGCCCAACCTAAAAAACCCAAGAAGCCACAGCCTAAACGGCTCGGCTCCCGCCCGCAGGCTCGCACCGCCAAAGCGCTCAAGCGTAAGAACAAGCCAGCTCCGCACGTGCCCTACGCTTCCCGGCCAGCCAAGGCGCCGACGGAAGAATCCCGCCCCGATGAGATTGTGACGACGCGCATCCCCGACTCGTTCGAACCCGCCCGCGCCGATAAGATCGTCGCGACCGTACTCGAAGGCGTCAGCCGCTCACGCGTCCAGAAAGCCCTCGACCTCGGCATGGTGAAAGTAAACGGCAAGCCCGCCGATCGCCGCACGGTCCTCAACCCTGGCGACCACATCGAAGTCGCCCTGCCCTCTCCCGGCGAACCGACGGCCCGCCCTGTTAAGATGGCCCTCGAAATTCTTTTCGAAGACGCCCACATCATCGCCATCAACAAACCAGCCGGCCTGCTCACGCACCCCGTGCAGGGATCCGACGAGGTCTCCGTCGTCCACGGCCTCCTCCACCACACCAAGGGCAAGCTGGCACCGGCCGGCGGAGCCCCCCGCCCTGGCGTCGTGCATCGCCTCGACCGCGAAACCTCCGGCGTCATCGTTCTCGCGAAGACAGACAAGGCCTACCACGCCCTCGTAGCTCAGTTCGCCGAGCGCACTGCCAAGAAAGAGTACCTCGCCCTCGTCGACAAGGCCCCGCGCCTACTCTCTGGCGTCATCAATGCCAGCATCGACCGGCACCGGACCGTCCGCGTGCGCATGGCCGTCCGTGAAGACGGCCGTGAAGCCATCACCGAATGGCGCGTGGAAGAAAAGTTTGGCGTCACCGCTGCCCTCGTCCGGGCCTTCCCTCAAACGGGACGCACTCACCAGATTCGCGTACACCTCGCCCACATCACTCACCCGATTCTTGGCGATCGTACGTACGGTAAATTCGATGTCCCTAGCTACACTGGCTGGCCGATGCCCCGCGTGATGTTGCACGCCCATAAACTTACGCTGACGCACCCACAGACCGGCAAGCCACTCACGATCACTGTGGAGCCGCCGGCTGACTTCAAAGAGCTCCAGGAATGGCTGGCCAAGAAGTTCGGGCGCAAGTCTTACCTTCTTCCCGCGTAGTAGGTTTAGGCGGTTAGCGGTTGGAATCGCCCAGGAAGCCATGCTGCCGGACGTAGGGACGCGATCGCCATCGCGTCCGTGGGCGGATGTACTCCGGACGTTCAAAGACCTCGCCCGGTTACACGAACTCACCTCTGCGAACGGCAACCTCAGAGAACCAGCCCTACCCACCGACCCGCCGGAGCCTCGTGCCCTCGAGTCCTCGAGTCCTCCGGCCCTCCCCTTAGTATCCCTTCTGGCCGGGTTTAGGCACCTTGGTCGGGGCCTTCCACTCGGCAGACGTAAGGGTCTTGGCGGTAAGCGGATCCGGGTCATCGGTCGCTTTCATTTCTGCGGCGAGCTGGGCGAGCATCGCCTTCACGCGTTCGGCCTGCTCGGGCAAGGCAGAGAGATCCTTGGTCTCATAGGGATCTGACTGCAGGTCGAAGAGCTGGGTGCGATCGACGTGCGGATACCGAATGAGCTTCCAGCGGCCATCCGTGTACCCCTTCTGCACGGTCTTATATCCGAAAAGCAGCGAGGAGCGAATGGACTTAGAGGTGTCGTGCAGCACCGAGGTAAACTCCCGACCGTCGCTGCTCTTGGGTGCCGTGATGCCACACATTTTGCCGAGGGTCGGCATGACATCGAAGAGGTAGCACATTGCCTCCGTGCGGCGATTAGCAACGATGCCCGGCCCGGCGATGATGAGCGGTACGCGCAGAGAGTGTTCGTACAGGTTTTGCTTGCCAATAAGCCCGTGCGAACCACGGGCCACTCCCGAATCCGCAGAATAAACGATAATCGT
>CAIKRN010000273.1 GCA_903829855.1 uncultured Opitutia bacterium | reverse complement strand
TCCGCCCGTCGCATCCATGCCGCCGCCAAGGCCAGCGGGCGCTTCGTGCGCTGCAGCTCCGAGATGCCCTTCTTCCCCGGCGCTCAGCGCGCCTTTGAAGTGGCTCGAAGTGGTTCGATCGGCCGCATCCTGGAAGTCGTCTCTGGCTTCCACCACAGCAGCGACCTCGACCCAACCAAGGCCGCCAACTGGAAGCGCCTAAACGCCATGTGCGGCGAAGGTGGCGCCCTCAACGACCTCGGCATGCATGCGTGCCATATCCCTCTGCGCCTTGGCTGGAAGCCCTCCCGCGTCTTCGCCCAACTCCAGAAGGGTTACCCCCAGCGCCCCGACGGCAAGGGCGGCGTGACGAACTGCGATACCTGGGATAACGCACTCCTCAATACCTGGATCAAGGTCGGCGAACACGAAGTCCCCATGCGCCTCGAAATGAAACGCCTCATGCCTGGCGCGACCAACACCTGGTTCATCGAGATCCTCGGTACCGATGGCGGCGTCCGCTACAGCACTTCGGACACCAAGGCCCTCTGGCTCTTCGAACGCGGCAAGGAACAGTTCTGGAAGCGCACTGACCTTGGTTTCGGCACGCCCTTCAAGACCGTTACCGGCGGTATCTTTGAACCAGGCTTCGCCGACGTCATTCAACAGATGTGGGCCGCCTACCTCATGGAACGAGCCGGCCTGCTCAACGGCCGCTTCGGTTGCGCCACGCCCGACGAGGCTGTCGCCACCCACGAGATTTTCGCCGCCGCCCTGCAGTCGCAGGCCCAAGGCACGGTCGTCTCGCTCTAAATTTCTCATGCCAAAAACTCCCCGCCAAGGCATTCTTGCCGCCGGCAATTTCATCGTCGATTACGTCAAGATTATCGATGGCTACCCAGCCCAGGACATGCTCGCGAGCATCCTGAGCGAATCGCGTTCCAACGGCGGCGGCCCTTATAACGTCCTCAAGGACCTCGCCGCGATGAAGGTCGAGTTCCCCCTCGCCGCCTGCGGGCTCGTTGGCGACGACGCCAATGGCCAGTGGATCAAACGCGACTGCCAGAACCACCGCATCGACGTCTCCCTCCTACACCTCAGCAAGGAGCACCCGACATCCTATACCGACGCCATGACCGTGCAGTCGACCGGCCGTCGCACCTTCTTCCATTGCCGCGGAGCCAACGCCTTCTTTGACGTCAAACACTGCTCCTTCACCAAGACCAACGCCCGTATCTTGCACCTCGGCTACCTGATGCTGCTCGATCGCATGGATACTTTCGAGGGCGGCCAGACCTATGCTGCAAAACTCCTCTTCAATGCCCGCTCGGCGGGACTCGAGACCTCCGTCGACATGGTTAGCACGCCGCACCCACAGTTCCGCGAGATTGCGCTCAGCGCCCTGCCGCTCACCGACCACCTCGTCATCAACGAGATCGAAGCCGGCATCACCGTCGGCGAAGTCATCGATGCCAAAAATGCGGGCTGGCTGCTGCGCACCGCCGAACAACTGCTCTCGCTCGGGGTGAAGAAGACTGTCACCATCCACACCGAGCATGGCTCCGTCTGTGCGACCGCTGAAGGCCTCCGCCTCAAGCAACCCTCGCTCAAACTTCCCGCTGGCTACAGCAAGGGAGCGACTGGTGCGGGTGATGCGTTCGCCGCTGGCATGCTTTACGGATTGCACGAAGGCCTCGAGATCCAGGAACGCCTCAAACTCGCCGTCTGCTGTGCTGCCGCCTGCCTCGCCGACCCCACGCCCTCCAAAGGCCTGCGTCCGGTGAAGGACTGTCTGGCCTTGGCCGAGCAGTTCGGGTTCGGAGAGTTTTGACGGCGGCTTCGCCGCCGCGAGGTGGGTGCGGTTGGCGGTTAGCGGTTAGGAAGAACAAGAGATCACCATTCTTAGGTGGTAGCTGGTAGGGCGGGCTCTCCGAGCCCGCCGTTGACCAGTTCAACATCAGCACATCACTCCGCGAACGGACGGCTCGGAGAGCCATCCCTACCAAAGGCCACAGCATCCTATCCGGTTTCCGGTCTCCCTTTGCCTTCTTGGCTTCAGCCCAACCGCCAACCGCTAACCGCCACCACCTTCCTTTAACGCGACGCTCCGCGTCGCGTTAAAAGACACCATTCGAGCGTAAAAAGACACCCGATTGGGTTTCCTTCTTTTCGGCGTGCGAGCATCCTTTTGCTCACCCCCAAGAAGTGACCCCATGAGCACCAAGAAATATAACGTCGGCGTCATCGGCTACGGCTGGGCTGCCGCGGCCCACATCGACGCCATCAACGCCACGAGCCAAGCACAAGTCACGGCCGTCTACTCCTCTCGCCCGCTCGACGCTGCCACGCTCAGCGCCAAGCACGGCAGCCAGATCAAAGTCTACGACACCGTCGAGGCCCTCTTGGCAGACACCTCCCTCCACGTGGTCGATATCACGAGCTACCCGAGCCAGCACTGCGCTCAGGCTGTCGCCGCCGCTAAAGCGAAGAAGCACATCATCCTCGAGAAGCCGATGGCCAACTCGATGGCTGAAGTAATCCAGATCTTCGAAGCCGCTAAGCAGAACGGCGTGAAGGGCTGCGTCTGCTTCGAGTGCCGTTTTTCCAGCCAGATGGAAGCCACCAAGGCCGTCATTGATCAAGGGCTCATCGGCGACATCCATTACGGTGAAGTCGATTACTACCACGGCATCGGCCCATGGTATGGCCAGTACCGCTGGAATATCGGCAAGAAGGATGGCGGCAGCGCCCTCCTCACCGCTGGCTGCCACGCCCTCGATGCACTCCTGATGTGCATGCCGGGCGAAGTCGACTCGGTCACGAGCTTCAGCACGAAGTCGAAGAGCGAATACTTTACACCTTACGAATATGACACCTCCGCGGTCACGATTCTGAAGTTCAAGAATGGCGCCGTCGGCAAATGCGCCGCGATTGTCGACTGCCTCCAGCCCTATTACTTCCACACCCACCTCGTGGGTAGCCATGGCAGCGTCCTCGATAACAAGTTCCACTCCGCCAAGCTGAAGACCGACAAAGCCCAATGGAGTGAGCTCTCCATGAAGATGCTCGATTCCGGCGACGTCAGCGACCACCCCTACCAGTCCCAATTCCAGGCCTTCTTCGATGCCCTCGATAAGAATCAGGATATGCCCCTGACGAGTTTCACGGACGCGCTGCGCACCTTCAAAGTCATCTTTGCCGCCGACCAGAGTGCCGCGACCGGCGGCCAGCCCGTCAAAGTCGCCTAAACTCTGATGCCTTCCGTCTTAGCCATCTTCGCCCACCCCGACGACGTCGAGTTCTACGCCGCCGGCACGATGCTCCAGCTCGCGAAGCGTGGCTGGGATCTACACTACTTCGACCTCTGCGCGGGCAACGGTGGCTCCGTCCAGATGGATGGACCCACGACCGCGATCGTTCGCCTCGCCGAAGCCCAAGAGGCCGCACGCCTCCTCGGCGCGAAGTTTTATCCGCCGGTGGTTAATGACATGACGCTGACCTACGACATTGAGGTCATGCGCAAAATCGCTGCCGTCATCCGCCAGTCCAAGGCCGACATCATCCTCACCCATGCCCTATCGGACTACATGGAGGATCACATGACCTGTGCGCGGCTGGCCGTCTCGGCGGCCTTCACCCACGGCATGCCCAACTTCGACACCGTCCCGCCGGCGCCACCTTATGCGCACGATGTGACCATCTACCACGCCATGCCCCACGGCCTACGTGATCCGCTCCGCCAGAAAGTCCGGGCCGGCCTGTACGTCGACACCTCCGCGCAACATGCGGAGGCCAAACAAGCGCTCGGTGCTCACGCCTCCCAAAAGGATTGGCTCGATAAAAGCCAGGGGATGGATTCCTACCTCGCCACCCTTGATGCCATGTCGCTGCTCGTCGGCAAACTCTCTGGCCAGTTCACTTACGCCCAAGGCTGGCGCCGCCACCTTCACCTCGGCTTCAGCGCCACGAACATTGACCCACTCCGCGACGCACTCGGTGCGGATACTTTAGTCGATGAGGTCTATGAAGCTGCCCTCGAACAACCCCTTCCATGACTCTCCACCTCTCGCGGCGCCGATTCTTCCAGCTCGCTGGTCTCGCGACCCTCGCCTACCCACTCCGCGGCCTAGCGGCGCTCGATACCTCGGGCGGTGACGAAATCATCCTCATCAACGATATCCATATCACCGGCGTCCCAGCAGAGAAGATTCCCGCTAATGCCAAGGCCGATGGCGAACATCTCCGCCTAGCGGTGAAGCAAATTCTGGCCCGGCCGCAAAAGCCCGCCGCGATCATCATCAACGGTGACCTCGCGCTCGCGATTGGCACCGCTGAGGATTACGCCCTCGTCCGCGAGATCGTCGCCCCGCTTCGCGAGGCGGGCATCCCACTACACCTCACCCTCGGTAATCATGACGTCCGTGATATCTTCATGGCGGCCTTCCCGGAGATGAAGAGTGCCTCCGCACTCAAAGAGCACCGACATAACAGCCTCATCGACCTGCCATCGACGCGACTCATCCTGCTCGACACTTTAGACAAGACCCCTGGCCCGGGCGGGTTGCTGGGGGCGGAACAAATCGCCTGGACCCTCGCCAAGATTGACGAAGTCCCTGCCAAACAGGTCATTTTGATTGGCCACCACAACCCGCAGGTCGGCGGAGACACGAGCCACTACAAGGGCGGCATCGCCGATACGGCGGACTTCTGGCCCGAGATCGCCAAGCGCCCGCAGGTGAAGGCTTATATCCACGGCCACACCCATGAATGGACGCAGGCCTTGGAGAACGGCATCCACATCATCAGCACCATCGCCTGCGCTTACGTCTTCAACGCGAATACCAACTCCACCGGCTGGACCGCGGCCCGATTCAACGCGCACGGCTTCCAACTGAAGCTGAACACCCTCGAAACTGACCACGTCTGGAACGGCGAGGCCAAGTGGTTCTTCGGACGCCAGCCGGCGCCCAAGAAGACCGCCGCACCTAAAAAGAAATAACATGGACCGCCGTCGCTTTCTCCTCACCACCGGCGTCGGTGCCTTCGCCGCGAACCTGCGTGGTGAAGCGGCGGCACACCGCAACCGTGTCTCAGAGGAAAACACGAAGGAAGGTTCCCGCGACTGGCAGCTCACGCGAGTCCG
>CAIKRN010000272.1 GCA_903829855.1 uncultured Opitutia bacterium | reverse complement strand
GGCGAAACCGCCGGCAAGAAGAAGTAATTCTTCGGAAATCCTCCCCACAAAGGGCGTGCCGTTGGGCACGCCCTTTTTTGTGCCTGTCAATAAGTCAGGCCAATCTGACGTGCGGTCCGCTTGCCTCTGGAGCGACTTTAGCAAAAGTAAACCGATGAGACCCGCCCTGTGGAAGGCCGTCGCCGAACACCTCAAGAAGACCGAACCAGCCTATCGCCTCACCGCGCGGGACGACTTCAACGCGCGCGTCGTGCTGAAAGGATCCACCGCCCTGATCCGCGCTTTCTACCAGCCGCGCGAAGGCGACGTCGCCGGCGAAGCCACCGTCTACCTCACGCTCGACGGGCAATCTGAGATCGGAGCCATCGCTGCTTTTCTCTCCGACCAGAAGCGCTACGCCAAGAAGTTGCCCGCCGCCCTACACTTCTCCCAAGAGCTTTCGCAACGTAAGCCCGAGGGCCTGGGCGAGGCCCGCCTGACCTTCAAGGCCGGGGTGGTTTCATGGCATGACGATAACCTCATCAAACGCCTTTCCGTCTTCTACGCCGACAGCGTGCACGCACTGTTTCAGTTGCACGCCGAGTTGATGACTGCCGAGGGGGAGTGAGCGATCGCGAAGCGACTGGGGAGGGTTGAATGGCAGAATCGATGGCTGATGGCAGATGACGGAGTCCAGGGCTGAATGGATGATGACAGTCGAAGGCCTTCATTTTTCGGACCTATCTCTACTCAGACCTCAACGTAGTCCTCAATTCAGCCCTCTATCCAGTCCTCAACACCGTCCTCCGCTTGCCTCCGGCCCGCGGGTCCTCCATTTCTCGTTCATGCGCCTCGCCCTCCTCGCCTCGCTCCTCTGCCTTAACCTTGCCGCCGCCGAGTTCACGCTCTCGCCCGACGTTAAAGCGAAGCCACTGGCTAAGCACTTTGAACAGACGGGCCTGCCCTACGCCTTGGACTACCTGGCTTACGTGCCCGCGTCCTACGAGAAGGATACCGCCAAGAAGTGGCCACTCGTGATTTTCATGCACGGCTCAGGCGAGCGCGGAGATCAACTCAACCTCGTCCGCAAGAACGGACTGCCCTTCGAACTCGATCGCCGGGGCGACACGCCGTACATCATGATTGCGCCGCAGTGCCCGGCCAAAGCGAACTGGAACGTGCAGGTCCTCGAGGCCCTCCTGACCGATCTACTCAAGCGCTACCGCGTCGACGAGAAACGGGTCGTGGTCACGGGGCTCAGCCTCGGTGGCTACGGTAGCTGGGCCTGGTCTTGCGAACACCCCGAGCGTTTCGCCGGTGTGATTCCCGTGTGCGGCGGCATTGACCCCGCAAAGACCGTCACGCTGAAAGGCATGCCGATCTGGGCGTTCCACGGCGACAAGGACAAGGCCGTGCCATTTGAACGCGGCCAGGCCGCCGCCGAAGCCGCCAAGAAGAACGGCGCCGATGTTAAATTTACCGTCTATCCCGGCGTGGGCCATAACTCCTGGGAGAAAGCGTATGCCGAACCGGAACTCGAAGCCTGGATCTTAGCGCGCGTTCGGAAGTAAGAAGTGATTCGCCTCTATGGGTAGGGCGGGTTGTCCTCAACCCGCCGTTGACCAGATCGAGGATAGAATCTCTCACGAGGTGCGCACCTCCGTCCGCGAACGGACGGCTCGGAGAGCCGTCCCTACCCAGCAAAACACAGGATTGATTAGTTGATTCGTTGGCTGACTGATCGGTGGGAGTGCGGAAACCAGTATTGCCTTGGGTAGGGCGGGTTGTCCCCAACCCGCCGTTGACCAGATCGAGGATAGAATCTCTCACGAGGTGCGTAGCCCTCTCCGCGAACGGACGGCTGAGGACAGCCGTCCCACCCTGCGAAGGCGGAGCCTTCGAGGGGACACGTGGGCACGGTGACATGGGGGCAAGGG
>CAIKRN010000271.1 GCA_903829855.1 uncultured Opitutia bacterium | reverse complement strand
GGACTTCGGCTCGTTTTTAAAATCGAGCAGGTCGGGCACCGACGCCTGCATGCGGAACGCCATTTCATATTGCGAGATACGGGTATCGATTTCGGGGTCGCCGACTTGGCCCAAGTGCTCGCGGTTGAGCGCCTGCATGTCGTCGAGCATCGTGCGACGCGCGTCGCGGCTGACACCAGCCGGGTTGCCCACGTAGGGAACCGGGTCGCCAACACCGCGGAAACGGACGCCTTGGTGTTTGCCCGGCAGGAAGCCGTTGGACCAATAGTGTTCGAAGAAAAGTTGGCCGCAGGTCTTGGCGCTATCGGACGAGGTCATCACGACGTACGAAGGTAGGTCCTCGTTCATCGTGCCGAGGCCGTAAGACAGCCAAGCGCCCATCGAAGGTCGACCGGGAATCTGCGAACCCGTCATGAAGAAGGTCACGCCTGGCGCGTGATTCACCGCTTCGGTATTCATGGAGCGCACCACGCAAATCTCGTCGGCGATAGAGCCTAGGTGTGGCAACATTTCGCTGAGCTCCGTGCCACTCGCGCCCCATTTTTTAAAGGGCTTGATCGATGGTGTCGCGATGTACTTTGCGTAGCCGCTCGACATGGTGGAGAGGCGGGTATCGCCACGCACGCTGGCGGGGATTTCCTGTCCGGCCATCTTGACGAGGGTCGGCTTTGGGTCGAAAAGATCGATGTGGGAAGGGCCACCCCCTTGCCAGAGGCAGATCATGCGCTTGGCTTTGGGGGCGAAGTGCGGGAGTCCGGGCAGGGCGCCGATGGGATTATTCGCGCCTTTGAGGTCGCGGGCGAGGAGGGAGCCGAGGGCGACGGCGCCGATGCCTTGGACGCCGGCGCTAAGGAAGCTGCGGCGAGTCAGGCGCTCGCGCCATTCGGAGGGAGAGAGTTCGAAGTCCATGGGTTCAGTCGCGGGTGATGGCGGCGTCGAGGTTGAAGAGGGCGAGGCAGGTCGCGGTGAGTGCAGCCTGTTCGATGGCGGGAATGGTGGCGTCGCGCTTGCTGGCACCGATTAAGAGCAAGGCGTCGGCGGCTTTGGGGTCGGCCGCATAAACTTTGCGTTGGTTCGTCAACATACGGGCGAGGAGCGTGGGCTCTTGGCCTTCGGGCTGACGGCCGAGCACGAGGGCGAAGGCGCGCGCCAGACGGGCGTCATCCCCGGATTTTTCCTTGGTGACGCGTTGGGCAAGTGTACGGGCGGCTTCAACCCAGGTTGGGTCGTTGAGCATCGTGAGCGCGTGCAACGGCGAAGAGGTGACCGCGGTGCGTACGCGGCAGGTCTGGCGCGCCGAGCTATCGAACATGTTCACCGGTGCGATGGTACGGCGCCAGAAGGTGTAGAGCGAACGACGGTAAAGATCAGCACCCTTTGAGGTCGGGTAGGTGAAGTCGCGCTCCTTGGTGATCGCGAGGCTTTCCCATGGGCTGTCGGGGAGGTAAGGGTAGACGGGGACGCCACCGACTTTGGTGTTGAGCAGACCGCTGGTGCTCAGGGCCACGTCGCGGAGTACCATTGAGGGGAGTCGGAGTCGGGGGGCGTGGGAGAGGAGTTTATTCTCCGGATCTTTTTGGAGCTGTTCCTTGGTCACGTGGCTCGATTGGCGGTAAGTCTTACTCGTCAGGATGAGTTTCTGGAGGGCCTTCAGCTTCCAGCCTGATTCGCGGAATTCGACGGAGAGCCAGTCGAGCAACTCCTGATGTGTGGGGCGATCGCTCTGGACGCCGAGGTCCTCCGAGGTGCGCACGATGCCCTTACCAAAGAGCTGCTGCCACTGGCGATTAACCTGCACGCGGGCGGTGAGCGGGTGTTCCGGACTGAAGAGCCATTGCGTGAGGCCGAGGCGGTTCTTCGGCGCGTCTTTCGGCAGCGGCGGGAGGAAACTGGGGGCATCAAAGGTGACCTTGTCTTTCTTCGCAAGGTAGGCGCCGCGATCGAGGATGTTCGTGTCGCGCGGCTGGTCGTCGCTCATCACCATCACGCGCGGTAGGTCATCGCCGCGGAAACCATCGATTTCTTGCTTCGCCTTATCAATGGCGACCACGGCCGGGATTTTCTTTCGATCTTCGACGAAGACGACTTTGTCGTAATGCGCGCGGAGTTGTTTGTTCTCGGCGGCGGTGCGTTTTTTATCGGGGGTGAGTAGCGGTTCGATTTCTTTCGGCAGCATGCCTTTATCCTTGGTCGGTTTGGCGAGCCAGGTTTCGTAGGCCTTGGTCTGATGGGCGAGGAAGTCCTTGTTCTTGGCGTCGAAGTCGGCCTGGAGCTTCGCGAGCTCCGCGGCTTGTTCGACGGAAGGGTATTCGACGAGGGTGCCATCGAGACGGAAGCGGCTGGCGCCGCCCGCGCGCGTCCGGCCGCCGCCGGGCGTGCCTCGCTCCTTCACGTGATTAAAGGCATCCATCCATTGGTAGTAATCCTTTTGCGTGATGGGGTCGTATTTATGGTCGTGGCACTGGGCGCAGGCGACCGTGAGGCCCAGCCAGGTGGTCGTCGTGCTTTCGACGCGATCGAAGAGGCTGACGTAGCGCTGCTCTTCGGAGATATTGCCCCCTTCGCCGTTGAGGATGTGGTTCCGATTGAACGCCGTGCCAATCTTCTGTTCGGGGGTGGCGTTTGGCAGGAGATCGCCGGCGAGCATCTCGGTGCTGAGTTGATTGAAGGGCTTATCGGCGTTGAGGTTCTTCACCAGCCAATCGCGCCAAATCCATTGGAAGGTATCGCCGTCTTGCTGGAACCCATTGCTGTCGGCGTAGCGCGAGGCATCGAGCCAAGGCAGGACCATTCGTTCGCCGTAATGCGGCGAGGCCATCAGCCGATCGATTTGTTTCCCGTAGGCTTCGGGGCTCTCGTCAGCGAGGAAG
>CAIKRN010000270.1 GCA_903829855.1 uncultured Opitutia bacterium | reverse complement strand
TAAGCCGTTGCTCAAAACTCGCTAAGTTCAGCTGATCCGGACCAACCCCGTTAATCGGGGAAAGCCGACCATGGAGCACGTGATAAGTGCCCCGGTACGCGGCCGACCGCTCGATTGCCATCATATCGGGCACCTGTTCAATGACGCAAACCGATGAAGGCTCCCGCTTAGGATCAATGCAAACACCGCAGAGGTCCGATTCCGCCAGACTGCCGCAACGGTTACAGCGGCGAACAGCCGAGGCGGCCGCCTGTAAAGATTCTAACAACGGTGACAGTTTACCCGGGCGCTCCACTAAAAGATGGAGGGCGATCCGCTCCGCAGAGCGATGCCCCATCCCGGGTAGCATTTTAAGCAACTGTCTAACCTTGTCGAAAGAAGGAGTCACAATCGTTACATACCTGGCAGCGAGAAGCCAGCCGTCGCCTTCGACATCGTAGCCTCATGAAGTTCGCGAGCCTTCACCGACGCTTCCTGCAAGGCGGCCACTAAGGCGAGCTCCACGACGGACTTCTCCTCTTTCAAGAACTCTGGATCGAGCACAAGCGATTGGACCAAGCCGTGACCGTTGACAACAATCCGGATCGCACCGCCACCGTGGGAGATCTCGACGCGCTCCGCGGCGAGCCGCTCTTGAGCCTCGGCGATGCCGCGTTGCATTTTTTGTGCCTGTTTGAGTAATTTGCCTACGCCTGCCATAGTCCCGACAGCCTTTATAAGAGGGCGGGGGAGTCAAGGCGTCCCTCGGCGATTGTCCCTGCTTGCACCATCATGGCGACAGCCGCAAATTCCGACCATGCAAGCGCCTCACGACCTCCAGATTGTCGGAGATTACGTGGCCGTCACCTGGTCCGACGGCTCCGAACAACTCTTTAAGGCGGAACACCTCCGCGAGCGTTCACCCAGTGCAGAGAACATGGGGGAAGTCGATATCCTGGGGCAACGCTGGGGTGGGGACGGCCCCCGACGCTTCCCAGGAGTCACCGTCACCGGACTGACGAAGATCGGGAACTATGCCGTCACCTTTGAGTTTAGCGACGGCCATCGCACGGGCATTTACAGCTGGGACTACCTAGCCTCGCTCGCCGAAGGTATCTGATTTTTACAGGTTGCCCCGTCGGTCGATATCGCTTTAAATAAGAGAGTGAAAAAGACTTACGTCCTGGACACCAACGTTCTTATTCACGATCCCGAGTCCCTGTTCAAGTTCGACGAGCATATTGTCGCCGTACCTGTCGAGGTCTTGTCCGAACTGGATCGTCTTAAGACCCAACAAGGGCAGCTCGGCGCCAGTGCGCGTCGAGTGAACCGCTCTATTCGAAGTCTTTTCGAAAACCGAAGCTTGAAAGAAATCGCCGAAGGCGATCCGACCAAGCCTGGTGCCCTTCACGCGAAGCTGCGTGACGGCGGCGAACTCCGCATTGTCATCAACGAGTCACTCATCCGCGATCACTTCAATGGCGCCAAAGCGGAGCGACTCCGGGCGGTCTTCATGCAAGTCGACGCACCCGACCACCGCATCATCGCTTCAGCCTTGTACCTGCGGGATACTTCCAAGGGCGCCGTGGTACTCGTAACGAAAGATGCCTGCATGGCCCTCAAGGCTCAGGCCCTCGGAATGGACGTACAGGACTACCGCAACGATCGCGTCGAAACCAGCGACGTCGGGGATTATCGCACCATCAACGTTACCGCGGCTGCCATGCGAGATTTTCGCGAACTCGCCCAGGTCCAGGTGAAGGTTAAGGCGGAGCCGCCCCTCATCATCAATGAATACGTGATGCTGACTTCGGACGCTTGGACCGAACCAGCCCGGCACGTCGGCGAGGGCGCCTTCGTCCCGCTCGGGCTTTACCGCGAGTTCCTCTCGTCGGACAGCGGTGCGCGCAAGGGCCTGCAGATGCCTCGCGGCATGCGCGTCATTCCGAAGAACTTCGAGCAATGGATTTTCCTCGATGCACTCCTTAACCCTGAGATCAAACTCGTGACCTGCTTCGGTCGGGCAGGCACGGGCAAGACATTCCTCTCTATCGCCGCGGCCTTATCGCAGGTTCTGAGCGACTTCTCACCCTACAAGAAACTCTACGTCTCCCGTCCTGTCGTACAAATTGGCAAAGACATCGGTGCTCTCCCCGGCTCCAAGGAAGAAAAACTCTCCCCGTACATCCAGCCCTACTTCGATAATCTTGAAGTACTGTTTTCTAAGAACGGAAGCGCGGCGCCCACACCGACGGCGAAAGAATCTGTCGCGACCGACTCCCAACGCCGCCAGAAAAAAGCCCAGGCAATGAAGTCGGCTCAACCGATTTTCGGTTCGCAGTTTCAGGCAGTCAATCAACCCCGCAAGCCGTACCAATGGTTAATCGATTCGGGACTGATTGAGATTGAGGCGATGACGTTTATCCGCGGACGCTCCATCGGCCACGCCTTCATGATTGTCGATGAAGCCCAGAACATGACCCCCCATGAGGCCAAAACCGT
>CAIKRN010000269.1 GCA_903829855.1 uncultured Opitutia bacterium | reverse complement strand
GGCGTTGTTGAAGAAGAGGACGGCGTCGTTGAAAGCCTGACGAGAGAAAGCGATGCGGTTCTCGGTCGAGGTGAGCTCTTCCATGAGCGCGCGCATGGTCGTGTCGGCCTTGAGCTGCGGATACTGCTCGCTGACGACCATGAGCTTACCGAGGGCGCCGCTGAGGCCGGCTTCGGCCTGGCTGAGGTCGCGCATGGCGGCCGGGTCGTTCGGGTTGCCGGCGAAACGGACGTTGGCCTGGGTGGCCTTGGCGCGGGCCTCGATCACGGCGGTGAGCGTACCACTTTCGTGGGCCATGTAGCCCTTGGCGGTTTCGACGAGGTTAGGGATCAAGTCGTGGCGGCGCTTAAGCTGCACATCCACCTGCGCGAACGCGTTTTTACAGGCGTTACGCAGGGCGACGAGGCTGTTGTAGATGCCTACGCCCCAGATGGCGGCGATGACAGCGATGACGACGATAACGAGCAGGAAGATGCCGATGGCGGGTAACATGATGAGATGCAATTTACCCAGCCGCCCCGCACCTGCAAGGCGGGACGGGGCTGCCTTGTGATAATTTAATGTCTAAATTGGAACGAAGAAACCCACCGAAGCTCATGTTTAGCCCTTTCTACACTTTTATGCAGCTTAAGGGTGGGGCGCGACTGCGTCGCGTCCGTTATCCAGAATAAGCCAAGCATAGCCGAGCGGGGTGATCTGCACCGTCTCCCGACGGACGGACGCCACGCAGTGGCGCCCCTACCGCATTCGCACAACGGCGGGCCACGACAGCCCGCCCACCCCCAAGGCCAGATGCAGAGGCAATCACGAGGATAGCACGTGGTGCTGTCCCACCCTGATTACGCCGCGGTGAGGGACACCCCGAGCGAATCAGCGACGGCACGGATGATCTCGACCTCGGCTGGTTCAGCCTTGCCGTCGCTCAGCATGGCCAAGCAACAAGCGTTCACCAGTTGACGCCGCAGGAGATCGATGACGCTTTTGTCCGCAATCACACCCAAAGCACTTTCCACCTCCGCCAGATCGACCTGCTCGGCCGGAATCATTACCTGACTGACTTGCTTCATCCCCAATGCCTTGGCGCCTTTTAGATAAGCCGCGGCTTGGGCGTCAGCACCTTCGCCGGACGTCTGCACCACGGCCGAGAGGACCAGTGCGCAAGATGCCTGAAGGTCGCCAACCTTGCCCACCCGCTTCGGAGCGACGGAAAGATAGCGGCGCATCGACGCGTGGATGAGCAATACCAGGAGTCCGTCGTCGGCCTGACAGCCGACTTGATCAATCGCCTGACCAAACTCCGCCACCTGAGCCGCAGACAGCTGACGTAATGCCGGCATGGCCACATCGAGGAGGGGCACGCGGTGTCCCGCCGGCAAGGCCCGCAACATCGCCTCGAGCTTGAGCACTTCCTTCACGACCTCGCCACCGGCCAGCCCCTGGGCTTGAGCCAGCTGTTGCGTCCGCAAGGCGGGGTCCTGCCGCAAAATCAGCCCGAGGACGATGCCCATAGCGCCGACCGGTTCAGAAGCGGCGATACGCAGATTCAGCGGGAGCGTGCCCCCGGAGCCAAAGACAGCTTGGAGTTGCGTATTGGCCACAAGTCCACCGCCACCTGCGACTGGAGCGCCGACCGGCAGTAACCCGTCGAAATCGGGATCAATCAAATTAATCCGTCCCGCGATACTTGACCGCAAAGAAGTGAGGTGCGCACTATCCCCGCGACTCGAAGCAAAAAAGAGGACATCCCACTCCGGACCCAGCCGCGCCGCCGATTTAATCGCTGAGCCGAACACTGTGACTTTTTTTAATGCGGAGGCGAGCCCAGCTGGGTAACGCGTGAACTGCACCGCTGAGGCATCGCCCAGGGATTCACGCTGACTCCAGACGGCCGCCTGAATCGCATGAGTCAGGCCGAGCCCGACTCCGCCGAGTAGCAACAGGAACACCCCCACGATAAGCAGCAGAAAGGCGAAGATGAGGATGAAGATTATAATGAATGGGATAAAGGGCAGGGCCCTGAGATCCTCCCAGGCCGCCTTAAACGCAACAACTGGACTAGTTAAAGCCCCTTCCCCTGCCATAACGATAACTTCCCGGCCAAACACTCCCACCTGATTGAGTCCGCCAGCCACGCCGATAAAACGGATACACAAATTCATATCAGCGTTACCGATATGACTCATCGCAAAAGCAACGACTCCCTGCAACTCTTCACGATTAAGATGCTTAAGCGCCCCCTGCGTCAGGGCGATAGCGGCATCTTTCGGGTGATTGCCAGCAGCAAACGCATTGATGCCCGTGTCATCCGAAAACACGTAGCAACTCGGCACGGGTAAGCTAGCGGCCAGGGCCATCTCCTGCACGACATTGAGGAAGACTTTTTCCGTATCGGTGGGCCGCTGGGCGGAAACCAACTTCGCCCCCAGTTGGCAGGCCGTGGCGCTGCCACCTTTAGCGAGTTTCGCCCTCGCACTCGAACTGCCGATCAAGATGACGACCAGCATCGTGATGGTTGAGTATAAAAGAAACTCCGGCTGATACCAGCTCACGGGCGCGCGCGCGAAGCGGATCCACACCACCATGCCCGCAACGTAGGGCGCGAGCGTGACTAGAATGACCGACCCAAAGAGCAACGCGACCAACTTGGTCGTGCGGCCGCGGGCGTCGTCTTGCGCCTGAAAGAAATTCAGCGTATCGGCCATGGGCCCGGCGCGCGGCGTTTAGAACTTAACGACGGTCGGGGCGGTCTCGGCTTCAGCGATCTTGAAGAACTCGGCGACGGCAAAGCCAAACGTGTTGGCGATCAAACTCTGCGGGAAGACCTCGCGGCCGTTATTATATGAAAGCACGGAGGCGTTGAAGGACTGTCGGCTGGAGGCAATCTTGTTCTCGGTCGAGGAGAGTTCCTCCATGAGCGCACGCATGTTGGCATCCGCCTTCAACTCAGGGTACTTTTCGCTGACGACCATGAGCTTACCCAACGCACCGCTGAGTCCGGATTCGGCCTGACTGAGGTCGCGCATCGCGGCAGGGTCGCCGGGGTTGCCGGCAAAACGCACGTTCGCCTGGGTGGCCTTGGCGCGGGCTTCGACCACGGCAGTGAGTGTGCCACTTTCGTGGGCCATGTAACCCTTG
>CAIKRN010000268.1 GCA_903829855.1 uncultured Opitutia bacterium | reverse complement strand
GAAGGATGAGCTCGATCGCTTTACCCAAGTCGTCCTGGCCATCGGCGAACTCATTCGCGAGCACCCCGAGGTACTCAAATCGACCCCGCGTTTCACGCCTGTCGACCGCGTCGACGAAGTCGCCGCAAACCGTAATCTCGTTCTCAGCGAACGCCTCACGGCACTCCCGCTGATCAACGAGAACCGCCTGTCGCCCGTCCTGCTCAACGCGATGTCCATCGCGGAGATCAAGCAACGCGTCCTCGCGACAATTTAGTTAGGCCTTCGGCAGGCGCACGATGAAAGTCGTGCCCTTGCCAACTTCGCTGGCCACGGTAATCGTACCGCCGTGCGCTTCGACGGTCTGCTTGACGATGGCCAACCCCAGGCCAGCCCCACCGGTATGCCGAGAGCGCGAGGCATCGGCCCGATGAAAGCGCTCAAAAATACGAGCGAGACTCTCCGGAGTGATGCCGCGACCGCTGTCCGCGACGCGTAATTCAGGCTGGCCGTCGACGATCCCTGTTGAAACCGTCACCGCCACGCCGGCCTCATTATGCAGGATGGCGTTGATGGTAAGATTGAGAATCACCCGTCCCAACCGGCCAGCATCGCCGATCACGGGAGCACCCTCTAGCTGAGCGATAAGGGTGGCCCCATGCTCCCGTGCCACGCGGCCAAGCAACGCCACCGACTCATCGGCGAGATCGGCCAAATCGCAGGCATCCTTATTCACCGGATGGGCCGCATCCCCTTGGGCGAGCTCCAATAATGCGTCCGAAATAGACTTCATCCGCAGGGCGGACTGCTTGATGGTTTCAAGCGCCGCTCGATATTCCTCTGGCGTGCGCTCCTGACGCAGCGCCCCCTGGCTATCCGAAAGAATCACCGTCAGCGGCGTGCGGAGTTCATGCGAAGCGTCAGCGGTAAATTGGGCCATGTGCTCCCGAGCGGCATTCATCTTGCCGAACGTATCATTCAGGACGACGGCCAGTCGGCCGAGTTCGCTTTCCGTATCCTCAACATCGATCTTCCGGCCGAAGTCACCGGCGGCGATGCCCTCGGCATCAGCGGCAATGCGATCGATGGGGCGCAGCGAGCGACCAGCGAGAATCCAGCCGATGCCACAGCCAACAATCACGACGGCGAAGCCGGCCAGCGCGAGATTCCGAGCCAGCACCGCAAGGGCAGCATCAATCTGAGCGGTAGGATTGCCGAACATCACCAAGTTGCGACCCGGTGGGCGATGTAACAGCACACGATGTCCAGGGAGCGTCGCCATCAGGTCCTGCGGCCGCGCTGGGGCGTCTTCCAAAGGCGTCTCGAGCTCGGCCAAGGCCTGAGCGATGAGCGCAGGGTCCTCGGGTGCATTCGGCGAACGATAGAGAGGCTTGCCCGCGGGGTCGACCGCCTGGACCCAGACGCCGGTATCGACGATTTCGGTCAAAGCCTGGCGCGCCTTGGTCGCCCGCTGTTCCTGACTCTCTCCACGTGGAGCGGCCTTGCCATTAGGACGGACGGCGGGAGCGGGACCAGGACTACGCGGACCGCCGAGGCCCGGCACGACCTCGTTGATCGCACCCATCCCGCGCGTCATCTCCTGGCGGAGGCGAAGGTCGAGTTCCTGTAGGCGGGCCTGTTTCTCGTGACGATAGAATGCCACGAGTAAAATCGAGGCGGTCGCCGCGAGTAAGGCGAAGTTCCACGCCAGAATGCGCCACCGAATCGAATGAAAGATCATGGGCGGCCCTTTTCCTTGGCGGCGGCTTCAATGACATAGCCCAAGCCGCGACGGGTCTT
>CAIKRN010000267.1 GCA_903829855.1 uncultured Opitutia bacterium | reverse complement strand
GATTTCAATCCAGTCGATCCAGAGGGCGAACTCCGGTCCGATGCCGTTGCGCTTGAGGGCTTCGCCGAAGATCTGCAGCGCCCGCTCGTTGGAATCGAAAGACCCGCGCTCGCGGAGGAAGAAGCCACGGCTTCCGCCGGTGGTGATCTCGACAGGGATGTCGAGGAGTTGGGGGGCCTCCATCGTGCCCGTCACTTCGTGGGTGCTGGCCACCGCACCCTGGAGCGGACCGAATTCGACGAAGTGTCGCGATTTAGGTGTGTCGGCCGTCGCGGCAATCCGCACGCGTACGGTATATTTTCCCGCTGGCCAACCGCTGGGGATGCTGAACGGCTGGTACGGGTTGGCGAAGACATCCGCATAAGTGAGGAAGGCGCCCGTCTTCGTCGCAGGGTTCGCCAGGTAGGCGCGTTGCTGGGGGGCGGAGTGCACCCAGTTGCGTCGGCCTTGCTCGTCGGCGTGGATGGCATCAATGTAGCCGAACTTCTCAGGGCTGGGTGCTCCCGGGATGCGCTGCCACTGGTAATAGCGGTAGGTTACGTTGCCTTTCTTTTCCGCTTGGATGGCCGCGACAATCGCCGCGTTCGCGGGTAGGGCGGCGACGGCATCGACCGCTTTGGTCCACGCGTCATAACGTTCATGGCAATCGACGCGCTCCGCGTAGGATTTAGTGATGCGCGGGTTCGCGTAGGCTTCTGCTTCGAAGCGGACTTTCAGTTCGGGCGTCTTCATGGGCACCGACTCGTCGTTCACGATCTCGATCCAGTCGATCCACAGGGCGAATTCCGGCCCGATACCGTTGCGGCGGTAGGCTTCAAAAAAAATCTGATTAGCACGCTCATTCGAATCAAAAGACCCGCGTTCACGTAGAATGAAGTTGCGGCTGCCGCCGGTGGTGATCGTCACCGGGATTTCCAGGACCTGTGGCTTATCCATCGTGCCAGTGACCTGATGTGTGCTGACCACGGCTCCTCCTCCTGGACCGAATTCGACGAAGTGCCGCGACTTGGGCGTGTCGGCCGTCGCGGCAATCCGCACCCGAATCGTATATTTACCGGCCGGCCAACCGCCAGGGATGTCGAATGGTTGGTAGGGGTTTCCTGAGGCGTCTGCGTAGGTGAGAAACGCACCAGTCTTGGTGGCTGGGTGTGCGAGGTAGGCTCTTTGCTGTGGGGCGTTTAAAACCCAGTCGCTCCGGCCGTGTTGATCGGCGTGCTGAACGTCGATGAAGCCAAAATGATTGGGATGGGGTGCTCCTGGGATGCGCTGCCACTGATAATAGCGGTACGTCGCGTCACCCTTTTTTTCCTCTTCGATAGTTGCAATAATCTTCGCGTTCTCTGGCAGCGCAGCGGCGGCATCGACGGCCTTAGTCCAGGCGACATAAAGTTTATGGCGCTCGGCGCGTTCGGCATAGACTTTGGCGATCCGAGGTGTGGAGTAACTTTCGGCCTCAAGGTGAATTTTTAATGGCGCGGCCTTCTGGCCGAAGCGAATCACGTGCTCATCGATGGCTTGGCGACCTAGCGCGAGGTATTGCTCGAACTGGTCTGACGACATGAAGAGCGAGGCTCCTACGGTGTCGAAAGCCCCGGCGCCCCCATCGGCGGGGAGCTCGTTGACCCCCATGTCCACCCCGAGGAGGTCGCGCAGGGTATTTTTATATTCTCGGCGATTCAGTCGACGCATGGTCACCTGACCGTGGGCGTCACCGATG
>CAIKRN010000266.1 GCA_903829855.1 uncultured Opitutia bacterium | reverse complement strand
GTGGTTCAACGGCGACACTCCGCCGAGTTGGTTCGACGAAAGAGAGCACCTCGCGGCCTGGCGTCGCTTCCTCGCGACCCCATGGACCGATCGCCCCCGCATCTACCGTGATCGCGGCCTGCGCGATCATGCGCTCGGCACGGGTCTCGGCCGACACCTTTCCAGTATTGGCACCAAACTCGACGGACTGCTCTGGAAAGCCGGCTGGCGTCGCTAATTAGAGCCGACGGAGAATTCTCCCAAGCCAGGCTCGGCGCAACCAAGCGGTCGGCCAGCCGATGCGATGCTTCCAGCGGCGGGTGTGGATTGGGTAATCCAGATGAGCATTCCAGTCCGGTGCCCACCCGGTTTCATCGGTGACGTGATCGATGCCACGGCGATGGGCCAGGATCGAGAAGACGCTCTGATCGTGGCGATGGGCGATGAAGCCGGGGAATTCGTCCGCCGCCGGCGAATCGTCAACCATGGCCCGCTCCTGCATGGCCTCATACCATTGCTTCGCCAGGGTGACATTATCTGGGCGGGCGACGATGAATTGGCAGCCCGCCTGCAGCATTGCGAGGGCGCGTGTCGTCGCGTCATCCGCCCCGTGCTTTTGCAACAGGGAGCGCTTGGTATAGGGGCCGATCGGATGCCCAGTCTCGAAAACAAACCAGCCTGAGGGATGCGCACAGGCACGTGAAATATATTCCTGGAAACGCGCTCGGCCTTCTTCATTTAGCGAATAGCCCGCGTCCAGATACAATAGTACATCGCCCTCGGGCAGCGATGCCAGTTGACGGTGAATGATGTAGGGTTTCCAGGACCAGAAGCCGAAGCCTCGACGAGGGTGCGTCCGCACGAAGTCGCCGCAGGCCGACCAGTAGTCGGTGCCCAGATCGCCAGCGGAAAGCAACGTGATGGAGGCGAAACATCCCATGGCCTTGGCTTCTCGACGTAGCCGATGCAGCGACCCCATACGTGAGCTCGCGAAGCTGAGAAGATGGACCCGCGGTGGCATGCCCACCCATCATAAGTTTTCGCGGGTATCAGCAATCTCTTATCACCGCCGGCTGAGGCTTGCTCGAGGCAGGCGATAAAACCCTGTTGGGGCGGCGCGCTATGCGGTCGCCCTCACTTGAGTTAACTTAGCGAAAGAGCCCTGCGACGGCGAGATCCTTAAGGATTTCATCCGTCAACCGAGTAGCAAAATCTGCTGGGCGAAAAAGTTTCGCCGCGGCCGACTGCATGAAAGCCTGGGCGGCTTGCTGGTAGCCGCGGTACTGCTCATCATTCACTCCCCGGAGATACGCATCCATGGCAGCTGGATTCGCGAATTGGCGTCCATCGATAAAACACGCCGCCGGAATCAAATCGTGAATCTCTTTTGGGCCGACGTAGATCGGGACACAGCCCGTGCGAAAACAGTCGAAAAGCTTTTCGGTCACGTAGCCGGCCAAGTCCCGACAGTTCTCATGGGCGATGCAAAATCGGGCTCGACCCAACAGAATCATTTTATTTTCAATCGTCCCGCGCCAAGTACGGTAAGGGGAAACCGGCGCATAGAATTTTCCAAGGGTTTTGCGCCACTGATGACACACTCGACCCCATCCGCCGGACAACGCAGCGGGGTACTCCCATCCGCGACCATAAAGATGGAAGTCCATCGGTGCGTTTTCCTCATACCAGCGAATGATGAGCGCCCGGACCTGATACTGGTCCCGCGGGTCCACCGTCAAGAGCGCCTTGTTGGAAGCAACATGGACAAGAAACAGGTCGCGGCTTTCCGGCCCCGCCCTTGATACGACTGGTCCACAGGCAGGATAAAGCAGCGACGACGCGCGTGGATCCGTCAGCAAAGTCTGATCCCAAGTGAACCAGCGTGCGTAGCGAGCGAGGGCCGCATGATTACGGTTAAGGGGCCGAATCAGCGGATTTTCGAAAAGGTAAACATATGCCCGGGACTTCGGTGACTGTCGCCGGGCGTTGACGTGTAATTCAAAAAGCACGGGGCGGCCAAGATTAAGGTCGGGCGTGTTGAGCTCGATACCCGCGGCCCGGAAATGTTCGCGGATCAAGCCGTACGGCAGTGCAGTCTCCCCTTCGCTATGTCCATCTCCGCGTTGGAAAATTGAGTTCTCACGATGGTGCGTACACATCAACGAGGCCCAGGCGGACGGGACGAGCGATGGAGTGGTCGCCCGGCTCATGGCTGGCCAGAGCGTCGCGACAAATAGGCCACTTTAAGTCGATAGTTGGATCGTTTAATTTCGCGTTTAAATTTAGTAAAGAACGCGAACTTCTTATGGATGGTGCTTCCCCCTAACTCCCCCGAGATCTCGCGGATGGAGTTGGGCTGGACCGAAAAAACCCTCACGCCATGATGCCAGCGCATCTGCATGAATGTGTCGACGGGGCGATCGAAGGATTCGGTCGCGGCCAAAAGCTTCCGAGCGGCTGCAATCGTCACAAGCTGAGCCATGGCGCCTAAACCAATCCCCTTGGCAATGAACAATTGGGTCGCTCCCGCCATCGCTGAGATCTCGCGAGCCGACTCGCGTTGACTCTTCGGCAAGCGAACATAAGCACCAGGCCCCGCTTTCTTCGCTAAATCCAAGGCCGCCTGTAAAGCGAGCGGGTCAAATTCCACATCATCCTCCAAAATCAGACCCGCATCGAGCCCCTCGCTCACGATGCGTTGCCAGCACTTACGATGACTCAGAAATACGGCTATCTCGGACTTGCGCAATTCGAAGGGATAATGCGGCTTCAGCAGGTCAGGCTGATAAGCGCGAGCAGCTTCTGTATCCATAACTAACCCGTCGACCGCGGCGATCATTTCGCAGGAGATTGGGCAATGCGCGATGATCCACTCCGCCTGCCGCCGGCGTTGCTCGGACCGTTCTAAGTGAATTATAAACGCACGGATATTCATGAAGGTCAGCATCGAGGTGCGATGCTAACTTACTTCGATAACTTTAATAGTCCTGAAAGCAAGATTAGTATAGGCAGTAGACCCTATGTTACGGTCAGCTTAGGCCTCCATTTAATCGCACGAAAATTCTGGTGCTGTCGGGTGCGCGCCCTATTCCATAGTCAGCCAATGACTGCTTTACGACTACTCGTCATTACTTCGCCGGGCAGCCCACGATGCGCTGACATTTCCGCGCATCTCGAGACAATGCACGTGCCATTTGAAGTGTCCCCCGCCGTCTTTATCAAGACCCCGGCCGAAGAGTTTCCGGACTACGACCACGCGAAGCGGTTGCGCCAGTTTGGGTATGGCCTGACCGCTGGTGAAGTCGGCTGCTTTCTTGCACACCGTAATGCTTGGGAGACCGTCGCCCGAGGTACCGACCCCGTCCTCATTATTGAAGACGACGCTCGCCTGCTCACCGCCGTTCCCGCCCTCCTCCCATGCTTATCAGCAATCGCCCAGCGCACCGGATATATCATCCGCCTGTATGGCGCCATCCGCCGCCCCGCGAGGCTTTGGCTTGAACCAGCAGTGGGTGTGAAACTGGTGCGCCCAACCTCCCCGAGTTTCTCTGGCGTTGCCTACCTACTCAGCCCAGCTGCAGCCCAGCATCTCCTGAAAGGGTGCCGCCGCTTCTGCGTCAGTCTTGATAGCTACCTGGATGAGGAAACCGCGCACGGGTGTATTATTCTTAATACCGAACCCGAACTCGTGACACACGATGACCTGGCGCCCTCCCTGATTGGCGGACGCATCAAGCCACCATCGACAATCATGTATAAGGTTTACCGAGAGATTCTTCGTGCCGGGCGGGATTTGCGCCAACGTTGCCACCGGGAAGTCGTCCTCTGGCAACTGGGGATTCGTTTCCGCGGCGTCCGAAAATACCCTTCCCCGCGAACGGCATAAGCCCCCCGATCGGTGCCCGCCTTAAGCCCACGGTAAGTTTCCCGCCAAATCAGGGCGAGAAATGGGGCGCGTCTGGCATGACACCGTGCGTGCGCGGCGGCATCGACTGCGCTTCAAGAAGGTCGGTGGAGCCGACGCATGAACCCACTCTACCCTACTGCCGTCAGGTATGAAAAAATGATTTCAAAAGCCTTCTGCCTCCCATGTGGATGTGGGCTAAGGTGCGGACATGTCCCAACGGCCCCTTGGTTTCGGCGTGCGGGTAACCGGAAAAATCGCCAGCAACTGTATTGCGCCCGTCGAATAAATGGGCGGCCTGTGTCAGCCGAGTTGTAGCTCCGCCCAAGCGCGGGCTTGTTCGGCGAAGAGGTGCTGGTTCTCGGCTTCCATCTGGCCGTGCAAGGCGACCAGGTCCGTGCGATAGAGTTTTTCAAAAAGCTCCTCGGGTGAACCCCAGCGCTGCGCGTGGGCGACCTGATTGAAATACATGTGCGGCAACCAGGCCCGCTGTGCCGCGGCCGAGGAATCGTTGGGCGAGTAAGCGTACCCCGAAGCGGCGGCCGGATGATGGCGCTCCAACTCATCGACGGCCGCCTGGGTTTGATAAAGCGGGTGCAGCCGTACATCACCCATCTGGTCGACGAGGAGCTCGTCCGACGGCACGAAAAACGGCAGGTTCATCTGGTACAGCTCCACCATCGAGATGGAGAAGGCCGAATAGGGATTCATCAGCACGGCCGGATGCCGGGCGAGGTTCTCCGGCGAAGCCGTGTTGCCGGGATAGACTTTCTTAATGAATTCGAACGTGTATGGTTCGAAGCCATGGCGGGCAGCGTAGACCGCACTTTGCTGATTCAGAGCGGCGAGGTCGTTCGCAAAACCGATGATTGTATCGAGGTTGTGCGAAGGGCCGATGAGCACGATGCGGTTCGCGGGCGCATAGGGGCCGGCCAGCAGTTCGGGCGCCAGATGGGCGCAGACAACCGGTAAGCGGCGCAGTTCCACTCCGGTGTAATACTTGGTGTAGTGGAAATCATATTCCGACATCGTCGCCAAGACGTAGCGCGGATCCGCTGCCATGACACGCAGATGACGAGTGACTTCCTCGAGCCGCTCGGCGGCGACGCTGATATGAATACGGTGGCCGATGTTCAGGATAAGCTTCACCGAAGTCGGCAGCTTGGTCAGTGCCTCGAGGCGCGACGGCGGGAAACTGCACAGCGCATGGCGCAGCTTACGCAGGCCGGCCTGGTGGGCAAATTCCTCGCGCACCTGCGCCTCCGACCATTCGGCGAGATTCAGGAAGAACGCATCGCGGCTGACTGTCTCGCTGGCGGCATACTGCGCGTGCTTTGAAAGCGTACGGGCCTCCGCGTCCACGCCCACCGACCGGAGCAACGCCGTCTGCCACATGGTGGTGCCGATATGCATGTCCGAGACGATCAGCGTCGGCGTCGTC
>CAIKRN010000265.1 GCA_903829855.1 uncultured Opitutia bacterium | reverse complement strand
TCGCCATCCTCGATGTTGAGCTGCTGTTTGAGCGCGGCCTTCTCCTCGTCGGAGAAGAACTTCACGATCGGGGACTTCCATTCGCCGGCTTCGCACTTGATGAAGGCCAAGCCCTTGGCGCCCTGACTCTTGGCGATGGTTTCAAAGTTGGTCAGCTCGCCCTGGGTGATGTCGGCGAGGCCCTTGGCGTTGATGGCGCGAACGACGGAGCCCGGGGTGTTGGCGGCGCCGTTGAAGACCTTGAAAGAGGAATTCTTGAAGAGGGCCGTCAGGTCCTGGATCTCCATGCCGAAACGCGTGTCGGGCTTGTCGATGCCGAAGCGGTCCATGGCTTCTTGGTAGGCCATGCGCGGGAAGGGCGTCGGGATATCGATGCCGAGGGTTTCCTTCCAGGTGCGCTTGAGGATGCCTTCGATCAGCTTGTACATGTCCTCGCGGTCGATGAAGGACATTTCCAAGTCGACTTGCGTGAACTCCGGCTGGCGATCGGCGCGCAGGTCTTCGTCGCGGTAGCAACGGGCCATCTGGTAGTAGCGTTCGACGCCGGCTACCATGAGCATCTGCTTGTACTGCTGGGGGGACTGCGTGAGGGCGTAGAATTCGCCGGGATTGGTGCGGCTCGGCACGAGGAACTCGCGGGCGCCTTCGGGGGTGCTCTTGAAGAGAGTCGGGGTCTCGATTTCGAGGAAGTCCTGTCCGTCGAGTTCAGCGCGGATGGCGCGGGCGGCCTTGGCGCGTAGCTTGAGCAGGCCGATGTTGCGGGGGCGACGGAGGTCGAGGAAGCGATACTCGAGGCGGAGGTCTTCGTTCACCTTGTCGGCCTTGTCGTCGTCCATGGGGAACGGCAGGTCGGCACAGATGTTATGGACGATGAGGGATTCGGCGGCGATTTCGATGCTACCGGAGGCGAGCTTGGCGTTGACGGTTTCCGTGGTGCGGGCGCGGACTTTGCCAGTGATTTCGATCACGGATTCGGTCTTCAGGCGTTGGGCGATTTCCTGGATGCCGTTGGCGCCGGGATTGAAGACGACCTGGGTCATCCCTTCGCGGTCGCGGAGGTCGACGAAGGTCACGCCGCCAAGGTCGCGCTTGGTGTCGACCCAACCCACGAGGGTCACGGTCTGGCCGGCGTCGGCGGGGCGGAGGGCGTTGCAGGTATGGGTGCGTTTCATGGGGGCGTGGACGGACGGAATCGAGGGGTATGGTTAACCCCTCGAAGGCCTCTGAAACAAGGACAAAGAGGGTTCGGAGGGGCGGAGGGGCACCTGGGAGGGGGTCTCTCCGCCAGAATCAGCGGAAAGCCCGACATGCTCGGCCCAGCCTCGCGTTAGGCCAGCACGTCCTTGACCACTTTGCCGAAGACATCCGTCAGGCGGAAGTCGCGGCCTTCGTGGCGCCACGTCAGCCGTTCATGATCGAGGCCGAACTGATGGAGCATCGTGGCATTGAGGTCATGGATGTGCACGGGTTTGTCGACGGCGCGGAAACCGAATTCATCCGTGGCGCCGTAAGTCAATCCAGCCTTGGTGCCGCCGCCGGCCATCCACATGGAGTAACCGTAGGGGCTGTGGTCGCGGCCGTTCTTGCCCTCAGTCGTCGGGGTCCGGCCGAATTCACCCGACCAGACGACAAGGGTGTCCTCGAGCAGGCCACGCTGGCGGAGGTCTTGAATGAGCGCGGTGCAGCCTTGGTCGATTTCTCGCATCCGTCGGGTCTGGCCATTATGATTATCGCCGTGCGTATCCCAATCATCGGAATCCCCGCCGTGGTAAATCTGGATGCAACGCACGCCGCGTTCGACGAGTCGACGCGCAACAAGGCACTGTTCGCCGAAGCCTTTACCGTAGAGGGTGCGGGTCGCTTCGCTTTCGCGGCCGATGTCGACGGCATCTGGCGCGGCGGTCTGCATTCGGAAAGCGAGTTCGTAAGAAGCAATGCGCGCGTCCAGTTCGGTGTCCGCCCGAGAGGCCGCATGGCGGCGGTTCATGGTCTGGGCGTAATCGAGGACCGCGCGCTGGTCGCCACCTTTGAGGTCGGCCGGTGCTTTGAGATAGGGAATCGGGGTGGCGCCTGCGGAAATGGTCGTGCCTTGGTAAGCGGCCGGGAGAAAGCCGTTACCCCAGACGCCAGGGCCGGGCTTGAGTGGCTTGGAATGCATGACGACGAACGCCGGCAGGTTGTCGACCGAGTTGCCGAGGCCGTAAGTCAGCCACGCTCCGAGCGAAGCGCGTCCAGGCAGCGAAGCGCCAGTATTGGCCATCCAGATGGCGGGTGTGTGATTAAACACATCGTGCTGCATGCTGCGAATCACGCAGAGTTCGTCGGCGACGGTTTGCAGTTTGGGGAGCGAGTCGCACATCTCGATGCCGCTCTGGCCGCAGCGTCGGAAAGTCTGGGCACTGCCCATGAGCTTCTGTTTACGGACGTCGGTGAACTGTAACTTGAGCTGATGGAAGGATTCGGGTGCGACTTGCCCGTCGGCTTTGTTGAGCGCGGGCTTCGGATCAAAGGTATCCACCTGGCTGGGTCCACCGTGCATGAAGAGGTAGATGACCGCTTTGGCTTTGGCGGGAAAATGCGGGGCGCGCGGGGCCAACGGATTCACCGCGGTCGGCGTGGGGGCGGCGTGCAGCCAGCCATCGCGGGAGAGCAGGGAGGTCAGCGCGAGGCTGCCGAGGCCGCCGCCAACGTGTCGGAGCCAATCGCGTCGGCCGAGCAAAGATGAGCGCGGTTCAGTCGACATAAAGGAATTCGTTGGTGTTCAGGAGGGCGAGGCACCATTCGATCCACGCGGCTTCGCGGGCATGCGTGGCGGGATCAGGTTTGACTGGTGACCATGAGAGCGCAGCAGCGGGTGCGGATTTTAACCAAGCTTGCTCGCGTGCGGCGATGAAGGTCGTTGCCTCGTTAATCTCTTCGCGGGTGACTGGGCGGGCGAAAAGGAGCGGCCAAGCTTTGAGTATTGCGGCACTCGGCTGGCCTTTGCTTTCGGACCAAAGTCGGCTGGCCAGCAACTTTGCTTGGATGAGGGTGTCCTGGCTGTTGAGCATCGTGAGGGCCTGCGCGGGCACCACCGTCGTATCGCGTCCGGAGCAGCTGCTGATCGTGTCTGGCCCGTTGAAGACATCAAAGAACGGCAGTTTGATCGAGCGTCGGACCACCAGGTAGACGCTGCGACGATTCAATTCGGCGGCATCTTTCGTGGGCGACCAGTTCTTGTTACGTAGCGCAGCGAGCGCCCAGGGTTCGACGGGCGGGACGACGGGAGACCCGAAGGATTTAAGATTCAGCGTGCCTGAGGCCTGGAGCATCGCATCACGCAGTTGTTCGGCTTGGAGTCTCTGCCGAGGGAAGCCGGCGAGGAGTCGATGGGTCGGATCACGTTCGGCGGCTAAGCCGGCGCCGGCGGAGCCTTGTCGGTAGGTGGCGGAGTCGAGGATTAGGCGTTGGAGGTGGCCGAGATTCCAGCCGCTCTCCACTAACTCCGCCGCCAGCCAATCGAGGAGTTCAGGGTGCGAGGGGGTGTCGCCGCGGACCCCAAAGTCATTCGCGGTCCGCACGAGGCCTTGGCCGAAATGCCATTGCCAGACGCGATTCACCATGACGCGGGCCGTCAGCGGATTCCGCGGCGAAGTCAGCCACGAAGCCAAGGTGGAACGGCGCGCTTGGCGCGAGGCGAGGGGGCCGCCCTCGGGAAGAATGGCGGGCAAGGAAGGCTTGGCGGGGCCGATGGGGAGGTCGACTTCACCGCGTCGCAGGATTTGCACCGTGTCGTCGCCCGTCCGGGCTACGATGGTCATGAAGGAAGGGCGTGCGTCGCCCGGGCCGCCGCCCTTGCCGACGCGCTCTTCCTTGGGGTCGCTTTCGGAGAAGATGGCCTGCAGGCCGTAGTAGTCGGCTTGCGTCCACGGATCGAACTTATGGTCGTGGCAGCGCGTACAGGCCATCGTCACGCCGAGGAAGGCGGCGCTGGTGGTATCGGCGACATCCGTCAGCCAATAGTTGTCGCGATTCTTGGAGCGCTGAATGCCTCCCTCGAAGCGCCATGGCCCGACCGTCAATAAGAGCACCGCATCGGCGGCTTCGGCGTCGCC
>CAIKRN010000264.1 GCA_903829855.1 uncultured Opitutia bacterium | reverse complement strand
TCGGAGAAATTCTTGCCGCCAGCCCACGGGTTCGATGAATCGATGATTCTACCGTACTCCAACGACATGTGGCCGCTCGGCTACGCGTTGGGCGACGAAAGCCGCCGCAAGATGTATCCTGATTTGCCGCGCTACGTGAATGGCCATCAACTGGGGACAATTAAGGACTGGGTCGACATGGATGCGCTCACTTCAGCCCAAGGCCTGCGCGCCGTGAAGTTCATCCAGGACAACGCGGGGAAGGGTAGTCCGTTCTTCCTCTACCTTGCCACGTCAATGCCCCACGTCCCACTCGGCGCCTCCTCCGATTTCAAAGGCAAACATGAATCGCCCTTTGCAGATACCATGGCGGACATTGATCGCGCCGTGGGTGCCGTCTTGCGCACCCTCGAGGAAAAAAAAGTCGAAAAAGATACCATCGTTATTTTCACCAGCGACAACGGCCCGTGGTTAAACTTCGGACGCCATGCTGGCTCCGCCGGACCTTTCCGCGAAGGCAAGGGAACCACCTTTGAGGGCGGCGTACGCGTGCCCTGCATCATCCGTTGGCCGGGCGTGACCAAGCCAGGCTCCACCACGGAAGCCCTCGCGGCCAATATCGATTTTGTGCCGACATTGCTCGAGGCCTGCAGCGCACCCAAACCAAAGAACCCCATCGACGGGCAATCTTTCGTGTCCGTGCTAAAGGGCGAGAAGGAAACCGCCCGCGAGATTTTCGCTTACTACTACGGTGACCGCCTCGAAGCCGTGCGCAAGGGACGCTGGAAGTTACACCTCGCCCACGCTTACCGCAGCTACGTGGATATGATTCCTGCGTCACGTGACGGCCTGCCGGCGACGACGCATCAACGGCAGATTGGACTTTCCTTGTACGACCTGCAGGCGGACCCCGGCGAGGTGACCAACGTTCGCGAGGCCCACCCGGAGATTGTTCAGGAGCTGAAGGCGTTGGCTGAAGCGGAGCGTAAGGCCCTAGATGCAGGTAAGCGCCCGGTCGGTCGTCTCTGAGTCGCTTAACGCACCAAGGCGAATAGCCGGGCAAACATCAGGGCGAAGCCCGCACCGGCGCCTACGAGGCAAGTCAGCCTGCGAATCTTGAGCTCATTGAGCCCGGCACGCACTAAGGCCCACAGCAGACCGGCCAACAGGCAGATGGCCAGTGCCTGCGCCAGCTCCACTCCCAGATTGAAGCCGATTAGAAGCTGAACGATACGGGTGCGATCCCAATTACCCAACCGATCACTGACCGCGGCCGCAAAGCCCAGTCCGTGAACGAGGCCGAAGACACCGGGAACAATCAGCATCTGGCTTTCGGAACTGTTCTTGAGGTAAGCCATCACGCCCGCGATGCCAATCGTAAGGGCGATGATCGGTTCAATCCACGGCCCTACATTTCCGACCAACCCCAAAGCAACAAAGGTTAAGGTGATGCTATGACCCACGGTGAAAATGAGTGAGCGGTAAAGTGCCTGCCGCAAGGAAGCCGCGCCGGCGAACATCATCGCCATGAACAGCAGGTGATCCCAACCCTCGGGAATCACATGGGAGAAACCATCACCGAAAAGGGTCGCCACGTATCGCAGCGCAGCCTGCCACCAACGCATATCCTCAGGGTGCGCAGGCTCGTCACTGATCACGAATTCACCCGGCTCCAATTTTGTTACCGCCATGACCGTCTGAAATTCCATACCCTTGCGGAGGTTAGTAAATACTGTTCCCAGCTCGTCCGGGAAGCGGATGACAACCTGACGCGTACCCGCGGGAACATGGGTGCTAAACTTACCGTTGAGCAGGACGGGGTAGCGATCGGCCTCTCCCTGTTTTCGGGAAGTCAGGAGAATATCCTCGGCTGTCGGGAAACTGTCCAGTTTCAGGAACAGGGGCTTACCATCAGCCAAGACGTTCACCCCGTGCGCAAAACGGAGTCGGCCTGATTCCACCGCTGGCGCCAAAGTGCCCTGACCAAACATCAAGGCGTCCAATTCCTTGACGGGCGCCTCCTTGGGCAACTTGCCGATAAGGTAGGAAGGGATATCGAATTTGATAGTAAGACGAAACTCCCCTTGGTCGTCGATGACCCCGACACAATTAGCTTCCTTCCACTCCGGATGGGCCTGGGCCGTAATCCCGCAGCGCAAGGATAGGCAAAGAATAATGAGGCGGACCATCGGCACCCCCAAGACCTAGCCCCAGCGTGAGGTTGCAGGCAATTCCCAACCGCGATAAAAACTCACTCGCCCTTAGGGGCTGGTGGCGGACCCTTGCGGGCGGGACGCTTGTCATCGTCATCGGACGCCCCCGCAGAACGGGTGTAAATCACAGTCAAATCAGCGGCTCCCAACACCTTGCCCTTCATGGCGGCCAATAAGGAATCGGAGGTGATTGGCGGAGCGGCATCTTTCAAATCAGGCTTCGCGGAAAGGGCGAAGAGCGTGAGCACATACTTTTTAACACCAGGGCCTTTGGAGTGGGGCGGGGCATACTCTACCCGGTTATGCACCGTACTCATGCCCATCTTACCGAACGTCGTCGCGTTCTTCAATACACTCGAGATTTTGGGATCAATGTCATACATCAGCCAGTAGATCTTCGTCTTACCTTCGGGGTCGAGGTGATGCATGATGAGGGCGAGCGATTGCGTGCCCTTCGGAAGATTTGACCAAGCGAGGGGCGGGCTGGCGCTTTCACCGTCGCCCGTGAATTCTAGCGGCAGATTGCCACCATCTTTGACCGCTGGACTGGTCAAAGCGAAGTTCGGAGTAGGATTCGGCACGGGCTTTGCCGCCGCGACTAAGTCTACCGAACCTTTGGGGGGCTCACCGCCTTTGCCGCCCTT
>CAIKRN010000263.1 GCA_903829855.1 uncultured Opitutia bacterium | reverse complement strand
GTAGAGGAGGCCGCCCTGATTGTGATGCAGGTAATTGCCTTCGGCGATATTGCCGCAGCCGTCGATCATCACGGCTTCGGCGTACATGTGCAGGCGTCGGTCGTTGTGATGGATGTCGCAATCGCGTACGAAATTACCCGCTGGGGTCAGCGTCTTACGGTCTCCGCCGCCGAGGATCACGCCGCCGAGGCCAGTATCGCGGATGACGCAGTTTTTCAGGCCGTTATTTTTGCCACCTTGACGGTCCATGGACGTCGCTCCCGGCAGACGCACGGGTAGGCGTTCCAGCCCAGTACAGAGCAGGTGTCGAAAGGCGCCGGGTAGGCGAGGCAGAGGCTTGCCGGCTCCCGCGGCCTTGATTTCCGCCGGCACATTCGTTTCGCCGCGATGGGCGTCTTCCCATTCGCCAACGACGCCAGTGTCCCATCCGAAGCCAATCTGCGCGCCGACGATCCCGGTGTTCCGGATGAGACAGCCATCGAGCAGGTTATCTTCGCCGCGTTCGATATAGACCCCGCTGGTGCGGCTGGCCTCGAGTGTCAGGCCGCGGAGGTGGACGTGGGCGCAGCCTTCCATCGCGACGAGGACGTCGTTGAGCATCGATACCACGATTTCGGACTTGGGGCCGAAGTCGGCGGGAGGGTAGAGCGTCAGGATGCCGGTCTTACGATCCAGGTAATATTCGCCAGGCACATCGATCTCTTCGGGCAGATTAGAGAAGTAGAACCATTTGGCCTCATCCTTGTAGGTCGACCAGACCCGCAGCGGCGTGCTGAAGCGGACTGTGCCTTGCTTGGCGTCGAACCCCTCGATGCGTCGGCTGGTACTGGCATAGGCGCGGATGAGTCCGCCGACGACATACGCGTCGTCGAGCTTACCCCATTCGGCCATATGGCTGAGGGCCTGTTGTGGGAAGATCGCCGGAGCGTCGCCATCCTTGCCGCTGCCCCAGGAGTTGGCTGGAACGTTCTTCAGCGTGAGCGTCGAGTACTGCACCGCTCCGCCCTTGGCATCGCGCTCCATCTCTTGGACGGCGTTCTCGATCATTCCGAGCACCGGATGGGCTTCGTTGCGATTGGGCCAGCGGGCGAGCGTGGCTGGGTGGCCGTCGATGAAGAGCTCCAGCGGGGCGGGGAGGTAGTGTGTGCGCGAACCAAAATCCAAAGCGTGCATCGGCTGAAGCGTGCCGTAGTCCGTGATGCCGAGGGCTTTTAGGTCGATCTGCAGCAGATGCCGACGAGCGGCGTGGGAAACGATACGATTAAGGAAAGCCTCGTCGGTTACGGGATGGAAAGCGGAGCGAGGAATGACCTTGCCGCCGGTCAGACGCGGGTGTTCGCCCGAGGCGGCAGCATAGACGACGGGTGCTTCCGCCGTGCCGGAGTCTTTTTCGTTTAAATCGAAAGAGCGATCACGCAGGTAGACTCCGCCAGCAATCCGGACCGTGAGGCCGTCGGCTGGGTAATGACCGGCGGTCTTGAGTGCTCGGACTTCATCCCGGGCGCGTTCCAGCGTCGCGAAAGGTGCGGACTTCGTCCCATCGTTCGAGTCCTTGCCGTCAGGCGCGACGAAAAGCTCGGAAGCGCCAAGCTGAAGGACGCAAAGGGTAGCCAGGAAAAGTCGCATTGGGGTGGGCTTTTATTAGCCCAGCCGCCGTCTGCTTTCTAGGATAAAACCCATGGATGAAGTGAGGTGGGCGCCTCACTTCATTACCTTTCGTATAACTAATGTGTCAGCCTGCCAACTCAGCGCGCCTGGTAACCCTGCCACAGCCATTCGAGGGCGCCGGGGAGGATCTGACCGCGGGCATTGCCGACGCCGTGGCCGGAGTTCTGGCAGAAGAGGTACTGGTAATGATAGCCCTTGTCCTTGAGGACCTTGGCCATGCGGTGATTGGCTTCGACCCAGTCATGCATGCCGTCGCGCATGACGTTGGGATTGAAGTTATCGCGGTCGCCGACGGCCATGTAGAGGCGGATGGGTTTGACTTCGCTCTGGGGGATGAGCGTGTCATGGAAATCCCACGCGCCGCCCGGGGTCTTGGGGTCGAAGGGCCACTGCTGGTTGACGAACGTGCCGGAGAGGGTGAGCACGCGGCGGAACCACTCGGGGTGATACCAGGCCATGATGAGCGCAGCGGAACCACCCGAGCTCGTACCCATCGTGGCGCGGCCTTCGGGGTCATTGGTGAATTTCACGCCGTAGGTCTTTTCGACGAGCGGGAGTACCTCGTGCTGGATGTATTCGGCGTAGAGGCCGGACATGTTGTCATATTCCCGGCCGCGTTCGTGGCCCTGG
>CAIKRN010000262.1 GCA_903829855.1 uncultured Opitutia bacterium | reverse complement strand
TGCTCCTTGCTGAACTGCATCTTGCCATCATTGCCCAGCTCACTGGCGGCCACCTTCTGCTCGAGCGTGGAGATGTCAGGCGAGCCGTAGGCAGACGACCAGACATAGTTCCAAGCTTCAATGTTCCAATTACCAGCATCGCGGGCGAGCTGAGCGTCCAAGGCGCAATCGAATTCAATCCGCACCCCCTTGGCGGTGGCCTTCATATTTAACGGCAAGCGCACCGCATCGCCGGTGTAACGTACGCGCTGGAAGCATCCATTATGCGTCGCCGTGGTCTGCCAGCCGCGCAACCCAGTCACGTAGAGCTGACCATCGAGCGGATTAAAGCGGGCACGCATGGCACCGCTATCAAAGTTCACATTGAAGCGGACCACCCCACCCTGCATCTGAGGCTGGCCCTTGAAGGTGACCTCCTGCGGCAACACGCCATACAACGAACAAGTGCCATAGCTAAGGTGGAGCAGGCGATTCTTCCAAGGGCCCCACTTATCCGAGGTCACCCACACCTGTCCGCCGCTGGAATTATCGACATCCTTCGGGAACCAGCAAAGCGGGCGATCGTAGTCCGTCGGCGCGGTAGCACGATGCGCCAGCGGGGGCACCCCATAGAAGCCGCCTGGCTGCACCCAATTAAGACGGCAGACGGGGGTCCAAGTACCTTCATTATCCCCTGTGGTGATTTGGCCTGTGGGACTAACCCCAATGCCATTGGGTGCACGGAAGCCCGTGGCAATGACTTCTAGCTTCTTCCCGTCGGGCGAGACTTTGAAGAGCGATCCATGGTGGTCGCAGATTTCATCAAAGCCTCGGCCACCTTTACGGACAGGTCCGGCCTTGATGAAATAGAAATTTCCTGCGGGGTCGGTCTGCAGATCGAAGACGAACTCGTGGAAGTTCTTTGTCACCATCACATCGAAGTTAAAGGCTTCGTAAGTGTCGCACTCGCCGTCGCCATCGGTGTCACGGAGTTTCCAGATGCCATCGCGGCAAGTAACGTAGATTTCACCCCTCACGACCTTCAGCCCGAGCGGATGATAAAGACCAGCGGCAAACCGACGCCAGGTGACGTTCGCCAGCCGGGCATCAACCCCTGAAGCAATAAAGACATCGCCATGAAATGTGCAGATGACCGCACGGCCATCGGGCAGGAAATCGAAGCCCGAGGTAAACATCGGCGCTTTCCATGGGTTCGCTTCAGGCAGTTTAATCTTATCCACCACATAGGCTTCGCCTTGTTTGGTGGAAAGTTCCCCCGCGGTCTCAACCGTCTCGGGCCAGAGCTGCTTAGTGCTCTTGAGCAGTTTCGACGGCAGTTCGGTTTCGAAAGACTGCGGCAGCGGGACACCCGCGGGCAGATAAGCGATCCGCACTATGGTGATTTCACCAGAGCCAGCAATGCGAGCGATGGCATGCCCTTCAAGTTGATCAATCTTGGAGGCGCCCGTCGTGACAATCCGGGCGGCGTCGGCTGATTTGCCTAGCATCACCGTCAGTCCTTTCGCAGACGGGGCAATCTCAAGCGTCCGTACGACAAACTGAACCTCATTAGCGGTGATCACTTCCACGGTTTCATCTACCCTAACGCCACCAACCTTCCACTGTACGACGACCTGCCGACCTGCATTATGAAAGCCCGTGAAGCGGGCCTTACCGGCGGGCAAAGGACCATAGCCCTTACGCACCGATAAGGCGATCGCATCGGCGTCGGGCTCGAATCCCGCAACATCACCCGTCACAAAAATCGCCTCGCCGATGGCCGTCGGATAATCTCCGCGGGACATCAGATTCATCTCGGTGGTAAACCTACCAGCCCAGGCGCCAATGGGGCGACAAAGGTCCAAATCATAGGCGAAACCCTTCTTGCCATCATCACCCAAGCGGACGGCGAGGCCCTTCAACCCTGTTGAATCAATCGAGCCGTCCTTCTGCTTACCGACGCCGATGGTGCCGAGAATCCACTGACCAGGCGCCTCGGCGACAGCGGGCGTGCCCTTCTTAGCCGGCTTCTTCGCCTGCCCGAAAAGCAGGCCAGCCGACAGGAACAAGGCGACGAGGGACGAACGCATGAATGAATTCATAGGGACAAAGACAGGGTTAGGGACAGAATATTGTATGGGGTCAGACCGCTTCCGAGTGATATCGATCAGAAGCGGTCTGACCCCATACAAAAATCAAAGAAAAAGGGCCGGAGTCCACAGACCCCAGCCCTTTCATCATTAGCCCTGGCCGTAGCCCGGGCCCGGCTTTATCGGAGGCTCCTTAAATATGCAGCGATATCGGCGACACCCTGTTCGTTGAGGCCCATCTGAGCGGGCGTGAACATGAGCGAGCGGTCGAGCAACTTCTCTTCCTTAACGCGATTGCGCGGGATGGATTGCACAAGGCCGCCCATGGACTTGATCATCAGCGGATCGCCCGACGACAAGACCATGCCAGTGATGACCATACCGTCATCGAGCACCACGCGCGTTCCTTCGAAGCCGTGCGAGATGTTGTTGGACGGCTGCGAGATGTTGAGCACGAGGGTCTCGAGCGACTGCTGCTTGGCGTAGGTCGTGAGGTCCGGACCGAAATCGATGCCCTTGCCGTCGAACTTGTGGCAAGCCTGACAGACCGCCGAGGTAGCCTTACCCTTGGCGACGTCGCCCTTGAGCGCGGCGATAACCTCGACTGAGGCCAACGGTTTCGTGCCCGCCGGTTCAGGCGGAAGATCAGAGCCGACGAGCTTGGCGGCCGAGGCGTCACCGCCACGGGCCTTGACGATCGCATCGACGTCGAACGGCTTCCACAGATTGCTCTTACGATTACCGACCCACCATTTGGCTAGCTCAACCTGGGCAAAAGCCTTGTTGAGCGAGAGCTCGACCATCGTGCCAGCAGCTTCGAGGCTGGGCGTAAAGGCCAACGTCGTGAGGTCGCGCTTGAGTTCAACTTCAGCGAGTTTGCCCGAAAGCAGGCGCGTCCGCAGGTCGCGCACGGCGCTAGCGGGGTGCAGGCGCCAGGTCAGCCCAGCATAGGCGGGCGACCAAGACATCGCCGCGGACGACATCTCTTTGGCAATGGCGGCGTGGACTTCGGCTTCGCGGTCGGTCGAAGCAAGACCGATGGCTTCGAGGTAGGCACGATCCTTGCCGTCGTACAACTTGGCGATCTTCACCAGCAGGGCCACCGCCTCGGGCGTCTTGAATTCGCGCAAGGTGATAGCGACCTCGCGGCGCACCGCTGGAGAGGAGTCTTCAGCGGAAGCCTTGGCCAAAGCAAAGACATCGCGACCTGCGGCGCGCAAAGCGCGATAGGCGACGAGACGACGGTTATCATCCGAGGAACGCAGTTCCTTCTGAACGATGGCCGCACCCTTGTCTCCTAACTGAGCGAGGAGCCAGAGGGCACGCGAAGCCACGTAAGGATTAGCATCGCTCAACAGGGCCGCAACCGGCTCGACCACCTTGTCACCCTGAGCCTTGAGACGATTAAAGCCACCTGCGCGAACATTCGGGGCAGGATTGCGAAGTGAGGCGAGCTGGCCTTCGACTGTCGTCAGGTCGATCTTGGGCATCACCGACTTAAAGCCCTTGGGGGCGATGCGATAAATCGTACCGGAGGCACCGTTATCGCGGGTACCGTGGCCACCCACAACGGGGTCGAACCAATCGGCCACATAGATAGCCCCATCGGGACCGACGGTTACATCGCTCGGACGGAACATCGTCTTCAACACGCCAGTCGGCTTGCCACCGAGGAAGTCGGAACCTGCCCACTCCTTCTCTTTATTGGAGGTAAAGAAGTCGAAGCGTTCGAGCTTCATCCCCGCGCCGTCAGGCTTAGGAAGGTAACCAAAAACGACATTCTTGCCGGCCTCACAGGCGAGCAGCAAACCGTTCCACTTATCACCCAAAGCGCCGTTCTCGTAGAACGCGACCCCGGTCGGGGAACCGCCGCCGTAGACATCGCCAGCAGGCATGGTGTTCGGATCTTCCTGACGCCATTCGGCGGTAGGGGTATCCTGACCGGGACGCTTATCGGCGCCCCAGGAGCGCTTGCCGTCGAGCGAAGCGAACCCGGCGTTACCACCTTCCATGACGAGAGAGACGCGACAGGCGGGCGGGTCGTCATTGTCGCTCTGGTACATGTCACCGAACGAGTTGATGGACTGCTCGAAGCTGTTGCGATAATTGTGGCCGACGATCTTGAGGTCGGAGCCGTCGCTGTTCATGCGCACGGAGAAGCCACCAATCCACACATTGCCGTCGTCGCTACGACGACCCGCGATATCCTGCAGCATGTAAGGGCTGCCCATGTAGAAGTGACGGCCAGTCTTATCGACAAAATTGGCCCCCGTGTTACCTTGATTGAAGTTCCACTTACCGTCCGGACCGAAAGTCACGCTATGGAGACTGTGGTCATGCTGGCGGCCATTAAAGCCCGTGAGCAGGACTTCGCGCTTATCGACGGCCGGGTCAAAGACGCCGTTGTGATTGACGTCGGTATAGACAATCAGATCCGGCGGCTGAGATACGACGATCTTGCCGTCGATGTGAGCCACCCCGAGCGGGGCTTCGAGATTAGTATCCTGAATGAAAACCGTGACCTTGTCGGCCTTACCGGCGCCCGTCGTATCCTCGAGGGTGACGATCCGATCGCCTTCCTTGCGACGACCCTTCTTGCCACGGTAATTAACGCCTTCGGCCACATACATCCGGCCGCGTTCATCGAAATCGATGTTCGTCGGGTTGAAAATCTGCGGGGAGGTAGCCCAGACCGTCACTTCAAAACCGGCTGGCACCGTGAAGAGTTCAGGCGGAACGAGCGTAGGGCCGGTATCGAAATCAGCCAACTTCTGGGCGGCCGGGGCTTGGGTGTAGACGAGAAAACGGACGTCCGCAGTCGTGATTTTGCCGCCTTGAAACGCCCCACCGTCATCGATCGCAACCTTGGCCCGGAAGCCGACGACTCCCGCAGGGAGATCGTAACCAATCACGGAGTTGGCATGCGTACCGATGCCATTGGCGTAAGTCTTACCGGCCACAACGAGGGGTCGCTTGGCATAATTCTTCCCAACACTCACGGCACCAGCGGCCGATTCAGCGAGCTTCCACTTCAGGGTCGTCAGGTCCTTCGTCGAGCCATCGGCCATCACCAACACGGGCTCAAGCCAGTCGGACCAATCGAAGGCTTGCTCACCCAGATCATTCACGACCAGGAAGAGTTCCTTCGCCCCTGTGAGGTCAGCGGATAGGTCGACGATTCGAACCTTGTCGCGTGCATGCAAGTCAGCCGACTGGGCGACAGGCTTGGGAGCGGCGAAGCTTGGAAACGGCAGGGTCATGGCCACCAGGGTGGCAGCCAAGCGGAGGATACGGACGGAGGACGTGCTCATAAGACGGGGTATGGCATTGAGACACTGCATTTATCCCCAGGTTGGAAGAAAAATAGATATCAAACCTTATTATGCATCCCCGGCTTTACATCCCCCTGATGCCCAGCACCTTTTAGGAACATTCTGGCCCCCAGACTGTTCCACTTCCCAAGCATGCCTTTCCGCCCTGCCCTCATCACCCTCTTACTCCTTCCTTTGCTGGGGAAGGGGGCGGAAACCACGCCCGCACCCACTGCCGCCCAGATCGAGTTCTTTGAAAAGGAGGTACGCCCAGTACTGGCCGATAACTGTTTCAAGTGCCATGGGCCTAAAAAGCAGAAATCGGGGCTACGCCTAGACTCACGCGAATTGATTCTCAAGGGCGGAGAAGTCGGTGCCGCCGTCGTTGCTGGGAAGCCTGAACTCAGCCGCCTAATCCTCGCCATCAACCACGCCAAGGCGAAGGACGTCGAACCGATGCCCAGCGCGGATGAGAAAATTTCCGACAAAGCCATCGCCGCGCTGACCGAATGGGTGCGCATGGGCCTGCCTTGGCCGGCCGAAAGTTCGCCCGTCGCCAACGACCCTCGCAATCACTGGGCCTTCCAGCCGGTCAAAAACCCGCCGCTGCCCTCGATTAAAAATACTGCGGCCGCACGCCAACCGCTTGATCGCTTTGTCTTGGCCAAACTCGAAGCGAACGGCTTGCAGGCTTCGCCCGAAGCCAACCGCGAAACCTTGGCCCGCCGTTTCACCTTAGCGCTTTGGGGCGTAAACCCGAGTGCACCGGAAGTCACCGCCTTCGTTGCCGACAAGGACCCCGATGCCGCGGAAAAATTTGTCGACCGCCTCATGGCAGACCCAGCCTTCGGGGAACGCTGGGGTCGTCACTGGCTCGATGTCGCCCGCTACTCCGACACCAAAGGTTACGTCTTCCAGGAAGAGCGCCGCTACCCTTACGCCTACACTTACCGCGACTGGGTCGTGAACGCATTCAACAAGGACCTGCCCTACGATCAATTCCTCCGCCTGCAGCTCGCCGCGGATAAAATCGTCCAGGGTGAAGACAACCGCGACCTCGCCGCCCTAGGTTACGTGACCCTCGGGCGGCGTTTCATTAATAACCAGCAGGACATCATCGATGACCGCATCGACGTGGTCATGCGTGGCACGCAAGCACTGACGATGGCCTGTGCCCGTTGCCATGACCACAAGTTCGACCCGCTTCCCACCACCGAATACTACTCCCTCTACTCAATCTTCAATTCGAGTGAAGAGCCGAAGGAGCTCCCCGCGCTCAAGCCCTTCACCCGCACGAAGGAAACCGCAGAATTCGAAACCGAGCTGGGCGCCCTGCAAAAGAAATATGACGAGTTCGTCACCAGCCGCCGCGAGCTCTCTTTTTCCGCCGCCAAGACCGCCGACTATCTCACCCTGGTGCTCCGCTCCATCAAAGAACCCAATTTCAATTTCACCCAGGAAGCGAAACGCACCAACCTCTACCCCACGGTCCTGACTGGCTGGCAACGCATCCTCAAAGCGAAGTTGAACGACAAAGACCCCGTCTGGGGTGGCTGGTATCAGTTGAGAGATGTCGCTGATGATAAATTCGCTGGGGCCCTCGCTGCCCAGCTGGCTCAGCCGGAATCCCTGAAGGATCCACTACTGCGCGCCGAGATTCAGAAGAAGGCCCCGAAGAAGTTCAGCGAACTCACCGCCTGCCTCGCCGCTACCCTCGCCGAAGCCCACAAGCCCGAGAAGGACGCCCTCACCGAATGGAAGTCGTGGCGCGCACTCATCGAGGCCCCGAACGGCCCGACTGCCGTTACCGCCGACTCGCTCATCCCCGGCTACAACATCGCCGACCGCAACACGCGCACCAAACTTGAGACTGAAGTCATGGCCTTCAAGGCCACGAGCCCCAAGAGCCCGCCCCACGCCATGGCGCTTCAGGATAAATCCAAGCCAGCCCAGGGCGTGGTCTTCCTTCGAGGCAGCCCCAGCCGACCCGGCAAGAACGTTGCACGCCAGTTCCTCGCGATCCTTTCCGACGGCCCGCCTAAGGAATTCAAAGAAGGCAGCGGGCGTCTGGAACTCGCCAATGCTATCGCCAGCAAAACCAATCCGCTGACGGCTCGCGTGATGGTCAATCGCGTCTGGACGGAGCTCATCGGTGTTCCGCTGGTGGAGACCCCGAGCGACTTCGGCGTCCGCACTGCCGCGTCCAAAAACCCCGAACTCCTCGATCACCTCGCCACCACCTTCATGGCCGACGACTGGTCGATGAAGAAGCTCATCCGCACCATCGTGCTCTCCAGCACTTTTCGCCAGTCCTCCGAACTCAACCCCACGGGCGTCGCCAAAGACCCTGATAACCTTCTTGCCTGGCGCGCCAATCGCCGCCGCCTCGATTTTGAAGCAATGCGGGACAGCATCCTCCGCGTCGCCGGAAATCTCGAAATGAAGACGGGCGGGCAACCCTTTGACCTGGTCGCCAACTTCTCGACCCCCCGCCGAACCATCTACAGCTTCATCGACCGCCAGAACCTGCCCGCCGTCTTCCGGACCTTCGACTTCGCTAATCCCGACTATCACGTCCCGAAGCGCAACCAGACTACGACGCCCCAGCAGGCCCTGTGGATGCTCAACCATCCCTTCGCGAGAACCCAAGCCGACGCGCTTGCTTCTAAGGTAACGACCTTAGCCAACGACGAAGCCAAGGTCGCCGCACTCTACACCGCTGTCCTCAGCCGCCGCCCGACGAGCTCCGAAACCCAGCTCGCCGTGCAATACATTCGCGACGCGGGCCAGGCACCTGCGCCCGCCACCTGGACGTACGGCGTCGGCGGCTGGGATACAGCCACCAAGCAACTAAAGTTCACGGAGATGAAATTCAAAATCAAAGAAGGCATCGGACCTGGAGAAAAAATGCCCAATAAGGAGTTCGGGCACGCCTTCCTCTCCGCTGCTGGCGGACATCCAGGTGACCGACAGGATGCCGCCGTGGTGCGGCGCTGGACCGCAGGTGGCGGCGGTAAATTCCGCATCGAAAGCAAACTGGAGGTTGCCAGCAAAGTTAGCGACGGCGTCCGTGGCCGCATCGTTACCACTCGGGGCGGATTACTACTCGAAGCCGTGGCCAAAGGGGCTGGCTCAGCCACTTTGAATCTCGCAGAAGTCGAACTAGCCCCCGGCGAATCCATCGGTTTCATCGCCGACCAATACATCGGCTCGAACAGCGATAGTTTCAAATGGTCGCCGACCATCAAAGACGCCAAGACCGGCGAAATTATTGCCTCCGGTGCGGGAGACTTCGGCAAAAAGACCGACCCGCAGTCAGCCTGGTCGACCTTCGCTCAGGTCCTTCTAGAGAGCAACGAATTCATCTTCGCCGACTAATGCAACACATCGACCCACTCTCCCTCGGTTCGCGGCGCGAATTCCTCCGCCGTTGCGGCATGGGGCTCGGCGGCGTCGCCCTGAGTTCACTCCTGCAGCGCGACCTGCAGGCCGCGCAGATTAACGTCGACCCGATGCACCCCTTGGCGGCTCGCAAACCGCCCCTCCCCTTCAAGGCCAAGCGTGTCATCCATATCTTCGCCAACGGCGGCGCCTCCCAGGTCGATACCTTCGATCGCAAGATCAGCCTCGATAAATACCACGGCAAGACCCTCCCCGGCGACTACATCGCCACCGAGCGCAAGACCGGGGCCGCCTTCCGTTCACCCTTCAGCTGGAAACGTTACGGCAAGAGCGGACTCGAAGTCAGCGAACTCTTTGAGAAAACCGCCGAGCATGCCGACGATCTCTGCGTGATTCGTTCCATGAAGGCCGATGTGCCGAATCACGAACCCTCCTTATTGCTGATGAATTGCGGCGAGGCCCGACAGATTCGCCCCTCCCTCGGCTCTTGGGTCACCTACGGACTCGGCACCGAGAACGAAAATCTACCCGGCTTCATGACCCTTTGTCCGGGTGGCTTCCCGATTCAAGAAACCCAGAACTGGCAATGCGGGTTCCTGCCTGGCGTCTATCAGGGCAACTACGTCGACACCGCTAAACGCAACGTCGACGAACTCGTGGAGAATATCCGCAACCACGGCCTCTCCCGGCCCGCCCAGCGCAAGCAACTCGACCTCCTCGCGAAGCTCAACGCCGCCCACCAAGCGACCCGCTCGCAGGATGCCGCCCTGGAAGCCCGAGCCCAGTCCTTCGAGATGGCCTATCGTATGCAACTCGAAGCCACCGACGCCTTTGACATCGGCCGCGAGCCTGAAAAGACGCGTGAGATGTATGGTGATACGACCCTTGGCCGACAGTTCCTCATCGCTCGCCGTCTCGCCGAACGCGGCGTGCGCTTCATTCAGCTCTGGCACGGCGCCGGCCAGCCATGGGACAGCCATGACGACATCGAGAAAAATCATAAGCGCCTCGCCCTTGAAGCCGATCAACCCATTGCGGCACTCCTAACGGATCTCAAACGACTCGGCATGCTCGAAGATACGCTCGTCATCTGGGGAGGAGAATTCGGCCGAACTCCCACCGTGGAACTTCCCACGCCTGGCTCCAACGCTGGCAAGATTAATGGACGCGACCATAATAGCCACGGCTTCACGATGTGGATGGCTGGTGGCGGCGTAAAACCCGGCCACATCCACGGCGAGAGCGACGAGTTCGGCTTCAAGGCCGTCAAGGACGTGGTGCATGTCCATGACTTACACGCCACCATCCTGCGCCTTCTCGGGTTCAACCACGAGGAGTTCACTTTCCGTAACGCCGGTCGCGACTATCGCCTCACCGACGTCCACGGCAAGATTGTCGACTCCATCATCGCCTAATGCGCCTCTCCGTCCTCCTCTTGTTGCCGGCGGTACTGTTCGCCGAGTCCGCTGCCCCCAAGCTCATTAAGGATATCCCCTACAAGGATGATGTCGTCTCCCTTACCCCCTACGAGCAGGAGCGCTGCAAACTGGATATCGCAATCCCGGCCGAAGGCAAAGGCTTCGCGACCTTTGTCTGGTTCTACGGCGGCGGATTAAAGAACGGCAACAAGGACATGCCGAACGAGCATGCCACGGATATCGCGATGAGCTTCGCCAAAGGCGGCGTCGCCACCGTCACACCGAACTACCGCCTGAGCCCCAAGGCCAAATACCCCGCCTACGTGAATGACGCAGCGGCAGCTTTCGCCTGGACCGTCAAACATATCGCTGAATACGGCGGCGATCCGCACAAAGTTTTCATCGGCGGGCACTCCGCCGGAGGCTACCTCGCACTGCTTGTTGGCTTCGACCCCGAACGCCTCAAGCCCCACGGACTCACCCTTGGTTCCGTCGCTGGCATCGCCCAGGTGAGCGGACAGGTCCTGACACACTACACCGTCCGCGAGGAACGCGGCCAAGCCAAGTATGGCCTCACCGCCGACGAAGCTGCGCCCTGCTTCTACATTAAGAAAGCCTTGCCGCCCGTCCTCACCATTTACGCCCAGAACGACATGATTACCCGGGGCGAGGAGAATCAGTTCTTCGTCGCGACCCTGAAGGCCGCTGGCCATACGGAGAGCTATTCGCTCCGCGTGGAAAACCGCGACCATGGCAGCGTCGGCCACAACATGCGCAATCTTGATGACCCGGCCCGGCTGGCAGTGCTGAACTTCATCGCTAAACAGTCGACCAACCGCTGAGCATGCGCCTCCTCGCCCTCCTCTGCCTGTGCGCGTATCGCCTCACGGCCGCGGAAAATTTCGATATCGTTATCTATGGTGGAACCTCCGCGGGCGTCATCGCCGCCGTCCAAGCCAAGAAGATGGGTAAGTCCGTCGTCATCGTCGGGCCGGATCGTCATCTCGGAGGCCTGAGCAGCGGCGGGCTCGGCTACACCGATAGCGGGGACAAGTCCGTCATCGGCGGCCTTTCCCGCAACTTCTACCACCGCGTCTGGCAATATTATCAGCAGCCCGAAACCTGGGTACACCAAAAGCGCGAAGCCTTCGGCAACAAAGGCCAGGGCACCGTCGCCATGGATCAGCGTGAACGGACCATGTGGATTTTCGAGCCGAGCATCGCCGAGAAAGTTTTTGAGGATTACGTCAATGAATTCTCGCTACCCGTCTTCCGCAACGAATGGCTCGATCGCGCCAAGGGTGTAACCCTCGAAAACGGACGTATCGCGGAGATCCGCATGCTCTCAGGCAAGAGTTTCGCGGGGAAGGTATTCATCGACGCCACTTACGAGGGCGACCTCATGGCGGCCGCCGGCGTCACCTACCGGGTGGGCCGAGAAGCCAACGCCGAGTATGGCGAAAAGCATAACGGCTCCCAAATCGGCGTCCTGCACCACCGCCACCATTTCGGCGTCCTGCAGACCGGCATCGACCCTTACATCACCCCTGGCGACCCTAAGAGCGGCCTCGTCGCCCGCGTCACCCCCGTGAAGCCTGCGGCCTTCGGAGAAGCTGATCAGCGCCTGCAAGCTTACTGCTTCCGGATGTGCCTGACCAACGTCCCGGAAAACCGGGTCCCCTTCACGGCCCCCGAAGGTTATGATCCCAAACAATATGAGATCCTCGCCCGGGCCTATGCGGCTGGCTGGAAAGAGACGTTCGATAAGTTCGACCTCATTCCGAACGGCAAGACTGACACCAACAACCACGGTGGTTTCAGCTTCGATAATATCGGCTATAACTACGATTACCCCGAGGCCAGCTATGCCCGTCGCAAGGAGATTATCCAGGAACACGAAACCTACCAAAAAGGACTCCTCTACTTCATCTGCACCGATCCGCGCGTCCCCCCGGACGTCCGCGCCAAGATGAATACGTGGGGCTTACCCAAGGACGAATTCAAAGATAACGGCAACTGGTCGCACCAAATCTACGTCCGCGAAGCCCGTCGTCTCGTCGGCACATTTGTGATGACCGAGAATGAGCTCACCAAGGTAAAGCCGACGCCCGATTCCGTCGGCATGGGCTCGTACATGATCGATTCGCACAACACCCAGCGCTACGTCACCCCTGAAGGCTACGTGCAGAACGAAGGCGATATCGGTGTCTCCCCGCGCGGCCCTTACGAAATCGCCTACGGTGCCTTGGTCCCCAAGAAAACGCAGGCCACCAACCTACTCGTCCCCGTCGCCTGCGGTGCCACCCATATCGCCTATGGTTCAATTCGGATGGAGCCCGTCTTCATGATCCTTGGACAATCCGCCGCCACCGCCGCAGCCCTCGCCATCGACGGCAGTCTTGCCGTCCAAGACGTAGCTTACGCCCAACTCAAGGCCCGGCTGCTGGCGGATGGACAGGTGCTCAACAAAGCCATCGACCTATCCAAGTACCCAGCCCACGAAGACAATCAAGTGGGCGGCAAGAAACTCCCTGCAGCCCCGGCCCGATAAGCTTACCTCTCTCGAGGTCGATCGGCCCTGAGGGGTTTCCCCGGGATTCCCATTGAAACCCGGGCGGTGCCAGCTTGTCTAAAGCCTACCCCTGCCATGCGTGCGTCTTCGCCTATCTTCCTGAGCCTCTGCATCGGACTCAGCTGCCTTGCGGCCGAACAGCCCGACGAGACCGTTCGTTTCAATCGCGACATCCGCCCGATCATGTCGGACACTTGCTTCCATTGCCACGGCTTCGATGCCAAGAGCCGTAAAGGCAAACTCCGGCTCGACCTCCGGGAGGATGCCTTAAAAGCCGGGAAGAGCGGGGCCATTGCGATCGTCCCCGGCAAACCCGAAGAGAGCGAAGTCATCAAGCGGCTCTATTCGCAGGATGCCGACGAAGTGATGCCCAATAAGGAATCCCATAAGAACCTTACCGAAAAACAAAAAGCCCTCTTCAAGCGCTGGATTGCTCAAGGTGCCTCCTATGAGCCGCACTGGTCCTACAAGCCACTGGAAGCACCCACGGTGCCGGCGATGCCAGCGGGAGGCCACAACCCCATCGACGCCTTTGTCGGTGCCAAACTCGCCGAGAAGAAAATCACCCCCTCGGCCGAAGCGAACAAAGAGCGCCTCCTCCGCCGAGTCTCGCTCGATTTACTCGGCCTTCCACCCACGCCCGAAGAGACGGCCGCCTTCGTCCAAGACCACTCCCCCACCGCTTATGAAAAACAGGTGGATCGACTGATGGCTTCGCCACACTTCGGCGAACGCATGGCCGTCTGGTGGCTCGATATTGCCCGCTTCGCCGACACGGTCGGTTACCACGGTGACCAAAACCAGCGCATCTTTCCGTACCGAGATTACGTCATCAACGCGTTTAACACCAATAAGCCGTTCGACACCTTCACCCAAGAACAACTTGCCGGCGATCTCCTGCCCAACCCGACGGAAGAACAACGCGTCGCGAGCGGCTACAATCGCTTAAACATGATGACCCGCGAAGGCGGCGCCCAGGCCAAGGAATACTTAGCCAAGTATGGCGCCGAACGCGTTCGCTCGGTTTCCAACGCGTGGTTCGGCAGTACCTTCGGTTGCGCCGAGTGCCATGATCATAAATTCGACCCCATCAAGTCGGCTGACTTCTATTCACTTCAATCCTTCTTCGCGGACGTAAAACAATGGGGTGTCTATGCAGACTACTCCTATACCCCCGAGCCCGAACTCAAGGGCGTTGGCAATGAACACCCCTTCGCCCCAGAAGTCCGCTCGAAGAACGCGTACCTCTCCAAGAAGGACCAAGAAGGCCGCGCGGAACTGCAGGCGCACTATGCTCAGCTCACCCAGTCGATTCAGGCCGACGACCAGAAACGCACCGCGTTCGCGGCCTGGCTCAAAGAAACCAACGAATTCCTGACCGCCCACCCTTCTGGCCTCGTTACCCCCAGTGGAAGTTTCCTGCACAAAGCCGCCCCACCGGCACCCGCCAAAGCTGCCCCCAAAAACACCAACGCGACAGCGGCCGTCAAGAAGCCGGTTGCGCCCGTGATGCCCACCGAGTTTGCGGCCGGTGAACCCATTCAGTTGAAACGCGGCGTCGCCAAAGGCGAAGACTTCGCGATGAGCCTGGCACCGACCGCCACGCCCATCGCCTCGGTCCGTATCGACATCCCGAAAGGCTCACTCGCCCTGGACGCCACCAGCAATATCACCGCGCGCTTCGGCATCGCGGATGCCAAGGGCAAAGAACGCCCCGTGGGTTTCTTCCTCGCCGATGCCTCCCATCGCGAGCCCCGCTATAACAGCACCGTCGAAGCGGTCGACATCGTCACCGGCTGGACCCTGAAGATGCCCGATGCCGATGTCCATGCTGTCTGGCTCCTCGACTCCCCGATCACCCTGAAGAAGGACGAGAAGTTCGTCGTCCACTTCGAGAGCTCCGCCGCCTTGTCATTCAAAGTCTCGGTCTCACCGATCTCACACCACGACCCGCTCAAGGTCACGGATGGAGGCTTTCTAACCGCGCTTAAGACGGGTCAGCCATCTCCAGCCAGCACAGGAAGCTTCCTCTACTCACGAGCCAGCGATCGCCCTGCGCTTGAGAAAGCCCGCGCAATCGCCAGCCGCATTCGCTGGCAATACGAAGGATTCGCCTGGTCGATGACGACCAAGTCCGTCGCCCCCCTGACCGTACGCGTGCTCCCCCGCGGCAACTTCCTTGATGTGTCTGGACCGGTTGTCCTGCCCAGCACTCCATCCTTTCTTCCAGGCCGCCGGGAAAGCACCCCGGAGAAACGCCTCACCCGCCTCGACCTCGCCAACTGGATTACCTCCAAGGACAATCCCATCACCGCCCGTGCGGTCATGAATCGCCTCTGGCAACAATACTATGGCTCTGGACTCAGTGCCGCCCTCGATGACCTCGGCTCACAGGGCGACCCTCCCTCCCATCCTGAGTTACTCGAATGGCTGTCGGTCGAATTTCGCGACAAAGGGTGGGATATGAAACGGATGGTCAAACTGATGGTCACCAGCCGCACCTACCGCCAAAGTAGTAGCCTGCGGCCAGATCTGAAGGAGCTCGATCCCAATAACCGCCTGCTCGCCTCGCAAAACCCCCGGCGCCTCGACGCTGAATTTGTCCGCGATAACGCCTTGTTCATCGCTGGCTTAATCAACCTCAAAGACATCGGCGGTCCAAGCGTGAAACCCTATCAGCCCGCGGGCTACTACGAGCCCATCCAATTCCCGAACCGTACTTATATCGCGAGTACCGACGATAGCCAATGGCGGCGAGGGCTCTACATGCACTGGCAGCGGATGTTCCTCCACCCGATGCTCATTAATTTCGATGCACCGGCCCGCGACGAGTGCACCGCCCTGCGCAACTACAGCAACACGCCGCAGCAAGCGCTCACCTTACTGAACGACCCGACCTTCGTGGAAGCTGCTCGCGTGATGGCCGCTCGCCTACTCACCACCCCTGCCGGCACCGACCGATTGGCCCTAAGCTTCCGCCTCGCCGTGGGACGAGAAATCAAAGCATCCGAACGCGACTCCCTCGGTAAACTCATCACGGACCAGACCGCCTATTATAAAGCGCACCCAGCCGAAGCCGCTAAACTGATGAAAGTCGGCTTCGCCGCCGCTCCCGCGGCCGACCCCATCGAAGTCGCCGCCTGGACGCAGGCGTGCCGCGTCATCCTCAATTCCCACGAAGCGATTACCCGCTACTAATCATGAAGCCTTACGATCCCATCTCCCACGCGCTGTCCATCAATCGGCGCAGCTTCCTGACCAAGAGTGCCTACGGGCTCGGTGGAGCGGCCTTTGCGATGCTCGCCGCCAAGGCGAGCGCTGCCGGCGCCCCGCCCGCCTCCGGCTTTTCGAAAGGCTTCCTCCGTTCGCCCCACTTCCCCGTCAAAGCAAAGCGCGTCATCTTCCTCTGCATGGCTGGCGGCCCGCCTCATCTCGAGCTTTTCGACAACAAGCCCGTCCTGAAAAAACTCGATGGCCAACCCTTCCCTGAGTCATTCACGAAGGGGCAACAAATCGCCCAGCTTCAAAATACGGTGCTCAAGGCCCGCGGTGGCTCCTTCGAATTTAAGAAGTGGGGCAAATCCGGCATGGAGATGACGGATATTTTCCCGCACATCGGCAGCGTCGCCGACGAGATGTGCGTCATTCGCTCGCTGAAGACGGAGCAGATCAACCACGATACGGCCCACGCCTTTATCAATACCGGCTCCATCATCAAGGGGCGCCCCTGCATGGGTTCCTGGCTCCTCTACGGCCTCGGCGCGGAGACTGAGAACCTGCCTGGCTACATCGTTCTTACTTCCACTGGTCGTACCGGCCAGCAGCCCATTTCGGCCCGCCAGTGGTCCAGCGGCGTCCTCCCGAGTAAATACCAAGGCATTCAATTCCAGTCCAAAGGCGAAGCCGTCCACTACATCGGCAATCCGGAAGGCGTCTGCCAAAGCACCCAACGCCAAGTCATCGATGAGATTCGTCGACTCAACGGACAACTCGCCGAAGAAACCGTCGACCCCGAGATCGCCACGCGCATCGCGCAATATGAAATGGCTTTTAAGATGCAGTCGAGCGTGCCCGAGTTACTCGATTTCAAAAGCGAATCCGCCAAGACCATCGAATCGTACGGCATCAAGGAAATCGGCGACGGCTCCTTCGCCTCCAATTGCCTCATGGCACGCCGACTTGCCGAACGCGGTGTACGCATGATCCAGCTCTACCACCGCGCCTGGGATCTCCACGGCAATCTCGAGAACGGCATGAAGATGGGCGCTGAAGATGTGGACAAAGCCACCGCCGCCTTGATTCGTGATTTGAAAGAACGCGGCATGCTTGAGGACACCCTCATCCTCTGGGGCGGTGAATTCGGACGCACGCCCATGGGCCAGGGATCCGGCCGCGATCACCATATTGCTGGTTACAGCGTGTTCATGGCCGGCGGCGGCGTCAAAGCCGGCACCACTTACGGCGCCACGGACGAGTTGGGCTACCACGCCGTTGAGAACGTCGTCGATGTGCACGACCTCCACGCCACCATGCTTCAGCTGATGGGCATCGACCATCGACAGTTGAGCGTAAAGTACCAAGGCCTCGATGTTCGCCTGACAGGCATTGCCGGAAAGCCCGTCAACGGCATCATGGCGTAAGCGGTAAACGACACTTATACGCCGTTAAAATTCGGCGTTTTTCCTTCATAGGTGGACGCGAAGTTGTAAGTTCGAGGGATGCACCCCACCCGCCTAGCCCTTCTGGCTACCCTGCTGTTTGCGAACTTCGCGAACGTCTTCGCCGCTGACGCCGCCACCCCTTCCGCCAAGACGGAGCTCTTCAATGGCAAGGACACCGTCGGCTGGGTGGTCTTTCCCGAAGCCACTTCCAAGGACACCTGGAGCATCAAGGACGGCTTGCTTACCTGCACCGGTAAGCCCAACGGCTTCCTGCGCACCGAAAAGAGCTACAAGCAGTACAAGTTCACCGTCGAGTGGCGCTTCACCAAACCCGGCAATACGGGGGTAATCGTCCACATGACCCCGCCGGACGCCATCTGGCCGAAGAGCATCGAATGCCAAGGTATGCATGATCGCCAGGGTGACTTCTACTTCTGGAACGGTGCGACCGTCAAAGACGGTACGGAACTCAAGGATAAGAAGTCGGGTAAGATCCGCGGCTACCGCATCGGCCGCCCGGTCGCTGACGCTGAAAAGCCGGTCGGCGAATGGAATACCTTTACCACCATCTGCGACAAGGACACCGTGACCATCATCGTAAACGGCAAGGAAGTAAACAAAGCCACCGGAGCCAACCCGACCGAAGGCTTCATCGGGCTCCAAGTCGAAGGCGCTGCCTTTGAAGTCAAGCGCTGCACCCTCGAACCCCTCTAATCCCAAACATATGAAACTACGTCTCCTCCTCCTGGCCGCTCTGGCTGCTGTCTTCGCGGGCTGCTCCACCGCCCAGACGAATACCGCCCCCTCGGGCTTCACGCCTTTGTTTAACGGCAAAGACCTCACGGGCTGGCATGGCTACAATCCGCATTCCGTCGGCAAGCAAACCGGCGAGAAGAAGGACGCCATCCTGAAGAAGATGCGCGACGAATTCCCGCAGCACTGGTCCGTGAAGGACGGCGAGCTCGTCAATCCAGGGACGGGCGCCTACGCCACCACCGACAAGGATTACGGCGACATCGAACTTGTCCTCGAATATAACATGGCCCCCCTCGGCGACTCCGGCGTTTACCTCCGCGCCTGCCCGCAGGTCCAAATCTGGGATCCCGCCAATCCGAAGGAAGTCAAAAACGACGCCCAGCTCGGTTCCGGTGGCCTTTGGAATAACAGCAAGGGGGCTCCTGGTAAAAACCCTCTCGTTCTCGCCGACAAGGCACCTGGCGAATGGAACACGATGCGCATCCTCATGGTCGGCTCCCGCGTCAGCGTCTGGCTCAACGGCAAGCAGACCGTCGACCACGCCATCCTCGAAAACTACTACGATCGTAAATCCGCCATCCCCGCCAAAGGCCCGATCTGCCTGCAAACCCACGGTGCTCAGATTAAGTGGCGCAACATCGCCATCCGCGAAATCGGCGGCGAAGAAGCGAACAAAATCCTGGCCGCTCATGGCAACGAGGGCTTCAAATCCATCTTCAACGGCAAGGACCTGACCGACTGGCGCGGCGCCGTCACCGAGTACGAAGTGGTTGATGGTGCGATTTTCTGTAAGCCCAAGAAGGGCGGCAACCTCTACCATAAGGATGACCTCACCAACTTCTCCGTTCGCTCCGAAATTAAGATTCCTGTCGGCGGCAATAACGGCTTCTGCATCCGCTACCCGGGAGAAGGCAATACGGCCTATGTCGGCATGTGTGAAATCCAGGTGCTCGACGACAATTACGACAAGGTACGTGGCAAACTCGACCCACGCCAGGTTCACGGTTCCGCCTACGGCATGGTGGCTGCGCTCCGCGGTTACCAGCGCCCCATCGGCGAATGGAACTTCGAAGAAGTCACCGTCGTTGGCTCCACCATCAAGGTGGAGCTCAATGGCTACCTCATCCTCGACTGCGACCTCTCCAAGGTCGATATGACCACCGTGATGGCCAAGAGCGCCCACCCTGGCAAGGACCGCACCCACGGCTACTTTGGTTTCGCTGGACACAGCGATCCCGTCGGCTTCCGTAATCTATCGGTGAAGCCCATCGAAGCTAAATAAGCACTTCCCCAGCTCGCTTCAAAACCCCTCGTAAGAGGGGTTTTTTATTAACTACTCGTTGCAAGGGTGTGGAGGGCACCTAACTTTTCAGAACTCGCACACCCCATGCGCCCCTCGCTCCCCCATCTGGTCGCACTCAGCGCCCTCGCCCTTGGTCCCTATGCCTCGGCCGAGGAGCGCGTCGAATTCAACCGCGACATCCGGCCCATCTTCTCGGACACCTGCTTCGCTTGCCACGGCCCCGATGTCGCCAAGGTCAAAGCCAAGCTACGGCTAGATTCATTTGAAGCAGCGATCAAAGGCGGCAAATCCGAGAAGCCAGCCATCGTCCCCGGGCACCCAGAAAAGAGTCAAGTCATGGAACGCCTCCTCACTAAGGATGCCGATGAACACATGCCACCTGCGGATTTCCACAAGGTGCTGACCGCTGCCCAAATTGACACGGTCCGACGCTGGATCAAACAAGGCGCCGAATACCAAGGGCACTGGGCATTCATTCCCCCAAGCAAGCCAGCCACTCCTACGATTCCGGCCAACGGAAACGCCATCGATGCTTTCCTCGCCCAAGGCCTCGCCGCCAAGGGCCTCAGCCCGAATGGAGACGCCCCCAAAACCACCCTACTCCGTCGCGCTGCGCTCGACCTGACCGGCCTCCCGCCGACCGACGCCGACCTCCAAGCCTTCCTCAGAGACGCCTCCACGGAGGCCTGGCCGAAAGCCGTTGATCGACTGCTCGCCTCGCCGCGTTACGGCGAGAACATGGCGATGCAGTGGCTCGATTTCGCCCGCTACGCCGACAGCAACGGCTTCCAGAGCGACACCCAGCGCACGATGTGGCCTTATCGCGATTGGGTCATCAAGGCCTTCAACGACAATAAGCCGTTCGACCAATTCACCCTTGAGCAACTCGCGGGCGACCTCTTGCCGAATGCCACCCGCGATCAAATCGTCGCCACCGCTTTCCACCGTAACCACCGCCTCAACGGCGAGGGAGGCCGCATCGTCGAGGAATGGTTTGCGGAAAACGTCATCGATCGCGTGGAAACCACTGGGTCGACCTGGATGGCCTTGACGATGAATTGCTGTCGCTGCCACGACCATAAATACGACCCCATCACACAGAAAGAATTCTACCAGTTCTTCGCCTATTTTAATTCTAACCAAGAATCTGGCGTTTTGGGAGATTTCGGCGGTGCCGGCACCACCCGACGCGGTGGCAACACCCCGCCACTGCTCTCATTGCCCACCCTGGAAGAGCAAAAGAAAATTGACGACGCCGCCAGCGTCTTAGCGACGGCGGAAGCTGCGCTCAATAACACGCCCGCCGAGCAACCTGAACTCTACCACAAATGGTTGAGCGATAAACGCTTGGCCTTCAGCCAGAGCGGCACTCCTTGGAATATCTTAGAAGGCGAGAAAGTCGCGGCCGAGCAAGGGACCACCTTCAAACGACTCGAGGATGGCACCTGGCTCGCGCTCGGGACAGCACCAGCCAAAGAAACGTATCTCATCGAATCCCAGCCAGCGGCCGGACTTCTCACCGCGGTTCGACTGGAGGCTTTCCCAGATGATAGCCTCCCTGGAAAAAGCCTTGGCCGAGGCTCTAACGGAAACTTCGTGCTCAGCTCTATCGATGTGCGTCTCGTCACGGCTGACGGCAAAACCTCCTCCCTGCCAATCACCAAGGCGGAAACCGACTTTGACCAACCCGGCTGGTCCATCGCTGGCCTCGCTAAAGCTCCTCCCGCCAAGGGCAAAGCCAAGAAGGCCGCGCCTGGCAGCGTCGGCTGGGCCATCGGCGGCAACATCCCCGAAAACCGCGTCCACCGTCAGGCCATCTTCACCGTGGCACCGACCCTCATCCCAACGGGTGCTAAATTAATCGTGGTGCTCCGCCATGATTCGTTCGGCGGTCACAGCATCGGGCGCTTCCGCCTCAACACCTCGAGCCAAGACGCCAAACTCCTATCGCTAAAATCTGACCCTAAGTCGGAAACCCTCCGCCGACTCCTTGGGCGCCCAGACGCTGAACTCACGGACATCGATCGAAAGGCTATCGCCAAACTGTTCACCGAAAGCCCGGAACACCCCCGCCAACAAGCGATGGATAAAGTCACCGCCGCCAAGACATCCCTCGATAATGCCAAGGGCGCCCCAGTGAATATCATGGTGATGAAGGAAAGCGACAAACCCCGCGACGCCTTCCTCCTGCTCCGCGGAGAATATGACCGCATCGGCCCCAAGGTGGAACGCAAACTGCCAGCCTTCCTGCCGCCGTTGCCTGAAGGCGCCCCCAACAATCGACTTGGCTTCGCCTCGTGGCTCGTCAGCGGCCGCCATCCACTCACCGGACGCGTCTGGGTTAATCGTGCCTGGGAACGATTCTTCGGTGTCGGCTTAGTCAAAACCTCTGAGAATTTCGGCTCGCAAGCCGAGTGGCCGAGTAACCCTGCGCTTCTCGACTGGCTGGCCGTCGAGTTCGTTGACCGCAAGTGGGACATGAAGGCGATGCATAAGCTCATCCTCACGAGTGCAGCCTACCGCCGCAGCGCGGCTGTGACCAAGGACATGCTGGAGAAAGACCCCGACAACCGCTTACTCGCTCGCGGACCTCGCTTCCGCCTGCCAGCTGAACTCATCCGCGATCAGGCCTTGGCCATCAGCGGACTGCTCGTTGAAAAACAGGGCGGACCGAGTGTGAAACCTTACATGCCCGAAGCCGTCTGGGACGAAACCAGCGTCTATGGCGACATGCGCAATTATAAACCCGACATGGGCGAAGGTCTCTATCGCCGCTCGCTTTACACCATTTGGAAACGTACCGCGGCCCCGCCCTCGATGCTCCTCTTTGATTCGGCCGGTCGCGAAGTCTGCACGGTCAAGCGCTCACGCTCGAATACGCCCCTTCAGGCGTTGTCCCTGTTGAATGAAGTCACCTACGTCGAGGCTGCCCGTAAATTAGCGGAATTAACCCTCCGCCAACCCGGTGATCTCTCCGTGCGCTTGGCTTGGGCCTTCCATCGCGTGACCTCTCGGGACGCCAACCCGAAGGAGCTAGCCGTCCTCCGCCAGGGACTTGAACGGCGCCTCCAGACCTACGCCAACGATCTGGCCTCAGCGAAGAAGCTGCTTGCTGCTGGCGCCTCGCCGCCCGCCGCCGACCTCAAACCTGAGGAAGTCGCCGCCTGGACCGTGACCGCCAATGTTCTCCTTAACTTAGACGAAACCGTGACCCGCGAATGAACTGCAACGATCGACAATTCCAAGGATTAGACATGGCGACGCGCATGGCGCTCTCCCGTCGGACCTTCATCAAAGGCTCCGCGGGCGGCATCGGCCTCGCGGCCCTCGGCTCGCTCATGAGCACGCCGGGCTTCGCCGCCAACCCCGGACTCGGCTTCCCGAATTTCAAACCGAAAGCCAAGCGCATCATCTACCTCTTC
>CAIKRN010000261.1 GCA_903829855.1 uncultured Opitutia bacterium | reverse complement strand
GCCGCTTCGGCCGCGCAGACGGCGATGGAGCGACGGATGGTGATTAAGACCTACTACGCGCTCCTCAAGGGCGAGCTCAAGGAACCCGTCATGGTCGACCAGCCGCTCGGGCCTGACGAGACCAGCCAGGTCGTCGTGAAGACCGCCGTGCGTGAAGGCCCTGGCACTTTGCCCGCTGCGACGTTCTTCGAGCCCGTGCTCGTTCGTAACGGCTACACGCTCGCGCGCGTGCAGCCTCACACCGGCCGTAAGCACCAGATCCGCGCCCATGCCTTCTGGCTCGGTTACCCCGTCATCGGCGACAAACTTTACGGCGGCGATGACTCTCTCTATATGGAGTTTATCGCGCACGGCTGGACCCCGCGTCTGGCGGCAGCTCTCGAAATGGGCCGGCAGGCGTTGCATGCGGCCAAGCTCGAGTTCCGTTTCCCACCGCGTATCACGCGAACTTTTACTGCGCCGCTCGCACCGGATATGCGGGATTTTGTCGTAAAGAAGATGGGGTTCAGCGCTGAGGAGCTGGCGGAAGCGTTGAAGTCGTAGCGGATGCTGAGTACGGAATAGAAAACACACGGGTGACGGCCTTCGGTAATCATTCGCCGCCACTTGTATGGGACCCAATCAATTCAGCCCTCTGCTCTAGTCTACCCGTGGCACAATGCGGCGGCGTCGACGAGTTCCGCTCCAGCTTTTTTTAAGGTGACGGCGCAACTATGAAGCGTCGCCCCAGTCGTAAGGACGTCGTCGATGACCACATAGCGCTGGTTGGGGCTGACGAAGGATCCGGCTGCTAGTTGAAAGACGCCCGCGACGTTCTGACGACGCTCAGCTCGGCCAAGTCGGGTCTGTGATTCGGTCTCCTCAGTTTTGCGAAGAAGCCCAACTGATTTGGATCCCGGAATCCGGGATGCCAGGAAGTCCCCGAGCCGCTCTGCTTGATTGTAGCCGCGATGCCGGAGCCGATTGGGGTGGAGGGGGACAGGGACGAGAATCGATCCGGCTAGGTGGCGTCGGAATAGCTCATCCGTTAGCGCTACGGCAGCAAGATCGTCGATGAGGAACGGACTTCGCCCGTATTTAATGCGGTGGATGATGGCGCGCGCGGGGCCGCGGGCGCGAAAGGCGCAGACGGCTCGGCCAAAAGCGGGGTGGAGTTCGTGGCAATGCGGACAAGCCCGGTCGCCTTCGATGATGCCCTCGAATGGGTGGCCACAGCACATACAGCGTGGGTCGGTAATCCAATCGAGCCGGTCGGCCCCGGTTGCGGAAAGATGGAGTCGCTCTGATGCCTCCATTGGTTCCTGCGTGACGGCGCAGTCGCGAGGAAAGATCAAGTCGAACAGCCCCCGGTCTAGGTCATCGATGAGGCCCATGTCTTTCGGCGTCTAGCCAGGCCTGCTTGCGGCGGAGCCCCCATGCGAAGCCACCTGGGCCCGTTCGGCTGACGATACGATGGCAGGGAATGAGGATGGCGAGAGGGTTGGCACCCAAGGCTGTGCCGACAGCTTGGGCCGACTTGCATCCGATAGACTTGGCGAGTTCACCGTAGGTGCGGGTCTGGCCAGCTGGGATGGCGCGGGCGGCTAACCAGACCTGTTGTTGGAACTCCGTGCCGACGGCGACGGCGCGCCGAATCGCAGGTAAGGGGCCGGGGGTGATTTGGACACCCCACGTCAATAATCGCCGACGAGCGGCCGCGGGAGACGCCGGGGTCCGCAGGATGAGGTCGCCGCTTTCCGTGACCACTAAGACGAACCCCGTCTGGCGACCTAGCCGGACATGGCACCCGCGGAGGGAATCCGATGACACGGCGACGAGGCGCATCCAGAGAAAATGCGTTTGCCCGTGAGCGAGTTCAATCCAAGGTTCACCTCAGACATGGCTTTTGATTTCGACAGCACTCCGGAACGCGCTGGGACCGACAGTACCAAGTGGCACAAGTATGCCGGGCGTGACGTCATCCCTTGTTGGATCGCCGACATGGATTTCAAGTCGCCGCCTGCCGTCACCGAGGCGATCAAGGCTCGGGCCGAGCATGGCGTCTTCGGCTATCCCGCGCAACGCGATCAGGTCTTCAACTCCATCGTTGGTCATCTCCGCCGCCAGCATGGCTGGGAGATCAAGCCCGAGTGGATCACGTTCATGTGCTCTTTGGTGCCCGGAATCCACGCGACCATCCGCTGCGCGAGCAAGCCGGGCGAGTCCGTTGTCACCACGGTCCCCGTTTACCCTCCTTTCATGACGGCGCCGGTCCTCTCCGAGCGTAACCCGCTCAAGCTCGAGATGGTTTTCGCCGACGGGCGCTGGACATTTGACTGGCCGAAACTCGAGGTCGCCTGTGCGCAGCCGCACGCCAAGGTGCTCCTGCTCTGCAATCCCTATAATCCACTCGCCCGTGTCTTCGACCGGGCAGAGCTGGACCGTTTGGCTGCGCTCGTGCGCAAGCATGACCTCACCGTCTGTTCAGATGAGATTCACTGCGACCTCGTGCTCGATCCCGCCGCCAAGCACACCATCTTCGCCACGCTCGGTGAGGATATCGCTGCACGCACGGTCACACTCATGGCCGCCAGCAAGACTTTCAATGTCGCCGGCCTCACCTGCGGCTTCGCCATTATTCCTGACGCCCAATTGCGGACGCGTTTCCGCCGCATCTTGCAGGGACTTTCCCTTGATCAGAATGTCTTCGGACTGGCCGCGACGCAGGCTGCGTTCGATCACGGCGAGCCCTGGCGGCAGGAGTGCGTGAATTACCTCCGAGGTAATCTCGACCTCATTGAGCAGGAGATTAAGACGATGCCAGGCGTCGTGCTTCGCCAGCGTCCGCAGGCTAGCTTCCTCGTTTGGTTCGACGTCACCGCCCTCGGCTTTGAGGACGCGCACGCTGAATTTGAGAAAGGTGGCATTGGATTCAGTAATGGCGCTGACTTCGGCGGCCCTGGGCACGTGCGTCTGAACTTCGGTTGCCCCCGTGAGAAACTCCGCGAGATTCTGCGCCGCATGAAGGCGGTCGTCGCGCGGGCTCCGGGTAAGCCGTAAGCCCTTTTAGCGACGCGCTAAAGCCTGGGTGATTACCACGCAGGCGAGGGCCGCGTTTTCGGCGCGCAAGACGGTCGGACCAAGCACGACGGGTCGGAAGCCTGCGGCCCGAGCGGCGGAATATTCCGGTGAAGTTAGATCCCCTTCAGGTCCGATCAACCAAAGGACTTTGGTGACCTGCGTGAAATCAAGATGCGCGACCGGTTCAGCGTCGAATTCCAAAGATCCCGTTAGGCGTAGCTCGCCGGGCAGCGGTTCGGGTAGGCGCTCAATCCATTCCTGGAATTTAATCGGCGGCGAAATCGTCGCGAGCCAAGGGTGGCCGGATTGCTTACAGGCCTCGACGGCTTGCTGCTGCCAGCGTTGGGTGCGGGTGCGCGCACGGTCGCCTTCGAGTTTTAGTTCGGTGCGCGCGGTCTCGAGCGGAATGACGGCGGCGGCGCCCGCTTCACAGATACTGCGAATTAAATCATCCATCGTGCCCCCCTTGGGCATCCCCTGGGCGACGGTGATCTCGGGCTTGCTGCGCTCAGAGGCGCGCGCGCGGATCACTTCGACGACCGCGGCGTCGCCATCGGCGGAGGCGAGTTTACCTTCGACAACTAGGCCTTCACCGTCGAGCAACACCAAGGCATCACCGCGGCGGGCGCGGAGACTACGCACCACGTGGGCGCTTTCCTCGGCAGAGAGTTGTACGTGGGCGCCCGGCTTGCAGGCCGGTGCTTGGTCGTGATGGATCCAGACGCGCAGTGGGCTCATGATTGCAGGGCGACCGGGCGGTCGTAAGAAGGATCCCAGTCTTTCCAGATGGGTTCATAGCCGGCGGAGCGGAGCATCGTGGCGAATTCTGCGGGAGGGCGGTCGTCTTCGATGGCGAATTGTTCGAGCGAGGCATCTTTGCCTTCAGCGTAGCCTCCCGGATTGGTGCGGGAGCCCGCGCTCATCGCCGTGACACCGATGCGACAGGCGTGGTCGCGGAATTTACGGCTCTCGCGGGTGCTCAAAGTGAGTTCTACTTCGCTACTCAGCAGGCGGAAGGCACAGATGGCCTGAACGAGGTCGCGGTCGGTCATCTCAACCTTCGGCTGCAATTCGCCCTCGTGGGGGCGGATGCGCGGGAAGGATACGCTGTAACGGCTTTGCCAGTGTTGGCGTTCCAGCCAGCGGAGGTGAAGCGCGGTGAAGAAGCATTCCGCCCGCCAATCCTCGAGGCCGAAGAGAGCGCCGAGCCCGATTTTATGGACGCCGGCAGCGCCCACGCGATCGGGAGCGTCTAGACGATAATCGAAATCGGATTTACGGCCTTTCGGGTGGTGGACGTTATATGTTTCGCGGTGGTAGGTCTCTTGGTAGACGAGGACGGCGTTGAGGCCGTGGCGACGGAGCTCGATGTATTCCGCCGTCTCCATCGGTTGGACTTCCATCGACAGGGAGGAGAAGTGGGGCCGGAGTAGGTCGAGCGCTTCGACAAAGTAAGGCACCGCCACTTTATTAGATTCGCCGGTCAGCAGAAGCAGATGATCAAACCCTTGTTTCTTCAGGGCTCCCGCCTCGCGCAGAATTTCCGCGGGGTTAAGCGTCCGGCGGGCGACTTTATTGCCAGCGGAGAAGCCGCAGTAGGTACAGATATTCTGACACTCGTTGGAGAGATAGACGGGTGCAAATAATTGCATCGTGTGGCCGAAACGCCGGACGGTACGATCATGGCTTAACTGCGCCATGCGTTCGAGGTACGGGGCGGCCGCCGGCGAGATGAGGGCCTTAAAGTCTTCGAGGTCGGCCGAGTCAGCTTCGGCTCGGGTAAGGGCGCGGAGCACGTCTGCCGACGTCTTCGCCTGGACGGAGGCAAGAACCTCGGCCCAAGGATGGGCGGCGTGGACGGCGGCAAAGGACATCGGCCCAACTATGTACGCCAAAGTCCCGCGAGGGCAAGGGTTCGCGGCGACCGCGCGTGCTTAGAGGATGGCGGAATAACCAGCCGCGTCGAGCAGGCCAGCGACCTCAGACGGATTCTTGATCTTCACCTTGATCATCCAGGCGCCACCATAGGGCTCGCGATTTACGAGGTCAGGCGAGTTATTCAGGTCGGCGTTGGCGGCGAGGATTTCGACGGAGACCGGGCTATACAGGTCGGACGCGGCTTTAACGGATTCCACGGTGCCAAAGACGTCGCCATGGTTGAAGGCGGCGCCCACCTTCGGGAGGTCGACAAAAGTCACGTCGCCCAGTGCGGCTTGGGCGTGGTCGGTGATGCCGATGGTGGCGGTGCCGTCTGTCCCGACCTTGATCCATTCATGGTCCTTGGTGTAAAGAAGGTCGGCGGGGACGTTACTCATGGCTTCTGGGTAAAGTGAGCGGGGATTATTTCAACCCTTCACTTCACGAAAGCCTCGGTGGCGACGTGCAGCGGGATGCGGTTGCCGCGAATATCGACGGTCAGCTCCGTAGAGTGGGCGTGGCCCGCTGCGATAAGCGCGGTGCCGATGGGCTTATTAATCAATGGGGAAAGCGTGCCGGAAAGCACTTCGCCGACGGCGGTTTCGCCAGCGAAAACCACGGCGCCTTGGCGGGCGATACGGCGGTCATCGAGGGAGAAAAGGACGACCGAGGAGGACGGCCCACCTTCCACCTGCCGGCGGAGGGCTTCCCGGCCAACGAATTCGGGCTTCGTGAATTTCACCGTCCAGGCCAGGCCCGCTTGAATCGGCGAGATGCGTTCGGAGATTTCATGCCCGTAGAGCGGGTAGTTTGCTTCCAGT
>CAIKRN010000260.1 GCA_903829855.1 uncultured Opitutia bacterium | reverse complement strand
GAGGAAACCCGCGTCGGGCAGAATCAGCCCGACATTGGCGGGAAACGGCTCGACGATGAGGCCAGCAATCTGGCCTTGGTTGGCATCGAAGAGTGCCGCGAGAGCCGGGAGGTTATTATATTCTGCGACGAGCGTGTCGGCCGCGGTGCCGGGCGTGACGCCCGCAGAATCCGGGTTGCCCTGCGTGAGCGCGCCGGAACCGGCCTTCACGAGGAGCGAATCGACGTGGCCGTGGTAGCAGCCGGAGAACTTGATAATCTTATGGCGACCCGTGTAGCCACGCGCGAGCCGGATGGCGGACATGGTGGCTTCGGTGCCGCTATTAGTCATACGGACCTTCTTCACCGCCGGGACGCAGGCGAGGAGGAGCTCGGCCATCTCGACCTCGAGCGGATTGGGGGTACCGAAACTCGTACCGCGATCGAGGGCCGCACGGATCGCAGCGCGGATATCGGGGTCGTTATGGCCGTGGATGGCCGGACCCCAGGTCAGGACGAAATCAATCAGCTCTTGGTCGTCGGCCGTCGTCAGGTGGGCACCGTTGGCCGATTTGGTGAAAAAAGGCGTACCGCCGACCGAACGAAAGGCCCGGACGGGGGAATTGACGCCGCCAGGAATCATCGCGAGGGCGCGCTGGAAGAGCTGCTCAGAGGTATTCACGGCGGAATCTGATGAAGAAACCGGGGGGCTGGGCAAGGGTTGAGTCGAGACGCCACCCAGAGTTGGCAATAAAACCCATAAAATCCTGTTCAACCCGAAGGGCTGACCTAGTCTGCCGAGACCCCGATGCGCCGAAGTTTCACCCTTCCCCGCTCCCTCCTCCCAGCCTTACTCGGGGTGACCATCCTTTGCGCCGAGCCACCCAAAGAGCTGAAGCCCTTTCTGCAGAAGCACTGCAATGACTGCCATGACGCCGAGAGCAACAAAGGTGGACTCGACCTGACCAAACTCGGAGCCGACCTCAGCCAGCCGGAAGCCATGGCCAAATGGGTGCGCATCTTCGACCGCGTCGACCAAGGCGAGATGCCACCGAAGAAAAAAGCCAAGCCGGATCCGCTCGAAAAATCCCTCTTCAGCAAAACCCTCGCGACCGGCATCACCATCGTCGATCGAGCCAACAAGGCGACCGTACTCCGTCGCCTGAATCGCAATGAGTTCGAGCAAACGCTCAATGATCTCCTTGGCGTCAACGAAGAGCTCACCCCCTTATTGCCGGAGGATGGTCGCGCCCAAGGTTTTGATAAAGTTGGCGAAGCGCTCGACCTCTCCTCGGTCCACCTACAACGCACGATGGATGCGGCTCGCCAGGCGTTAAACGCCGCCATGAACAAGGGGGACGCCCCCGTGAAGACCGACATCACCATCGGCTTCGCCGATGGCCGCAATGCACAACATATCGGCAAAAGCTGGCATAAACTTGATGACGGCAGCGTCGTGGTCTTCAGCGAAGGCGGCTACCCGGCCGTGATGGCGGACTTCGAGGCAACCGTCCCAGGCCTGTATCGCGTGACCTTGAGCGGCCGCTCCTTCCAGAACACCAAGCCAGTCATGGCGACGATCTTCACCGGGGCATTCGGCTCAGGTACCCCGACCCGATTCTTGAGCACCCAGGAATTCTCCGTCGAAGGCTCGGAGATCAAACTCGAGTTGCAACTCAAGGCCCGGGACAAGGTGCGACTCTTCCCTTCCCTTCGCGAGTTCGACTACAACATGAATCAGAAAACCGGCCCCGGAAAATATCCCGGCCCGGGACTCGCCCTAAAACCCATGCGCGTCGAAGGACCGCTCGTACCACAATGGCCCGGCCTGGGACATAAATTGATGTTCGGAGACCTACCGAATGCGCCCACGGCCGAGGCGGCCAAGCGCATGAAATATGAACGCCGGCGCACCCAGCAGATGTATGAAACGACGAGCACCCAACCTTCGGTGGACGGCTCGCGTCTCATTAAAGG
>CAIKRN010000259.1 GCA_903829855.1 uncultured Opitutia bacterium | reverse complement strand
GCCTTGCGCGAGCGCGTGAGGGCGTTGAAAAGGGTCGACTTTCCGACGTTGGGAAGTCCGACGATACCTGCCTGGGTCTTTGCCATGGAAGGTGCAACGTGGGCTTCCGCCCCGCCAAGGTCAAGAGTCGGTGCGGAAGGCCGGAAGCTTGTCAGCCTCGCGGGTCAGCTCAGTCGAGGGCAGGACGACTTCATCCTTGAGGTGCGGCGCTCCCCGTAGGATTTGGAGCAATGCAATGCGGCCTCGAATCTGGGTAATGACCAAGGCCCCTGTCGGGTGTAAATCTCGATCCCGGCTGACTAGGAGATAGCCCTCGCGGACCTGCGTGCCGGGGATGAGGGAGCAGGGGAAATGCCTACTGCCGGGGGGTGCAGCTTCAATGAAGCCTACCCGCACATTGCGAGGAGCCCCTGCCGGCAGGGTAAAGGGGCTCTCGGCAACCGCCGCAGGCTCGACCTTAGACGTGGCGCAACCCGTCAGCAGCACAAGCAGCAGACAGACTGACCGCGGCCAGCTCACTCGCGGCTAGAATTGCCGGGTCCTTCGGGCGGACGACCGATGAACGCAGCCAGCGCCGAGTTCGGAGGAAGGACGCCCGAGAGGCCTCCGGAGGAGAGTGGTCCAGGGGTCTGCTCGGCCTTGTCTTCTTCAGAGATGAACTGGTCAAAGCCAGGACCCGATGTGTCGAGTTCGCCTTCGAACATGCCCTGGAGCTGGCGCATGCGCGTCGGGTGACGCATCTTGCGGAGAGCCTTGGCTTCAATCTGGCGGATACGTTCGCGGGTGACCTTGAAGTGACGGCCAACTTCTTCGAGCGTGCGCTGGACGCCATCAAGCAGACCGAAGCGGAGGATGAGGACTTCTTTTTCGCGTTCGGCGAGCGAACGCAGGACGAAGTCGATCTTCTCACGCAGCAGGCGCGTTGAGGCAGTGTCGGAAGGGTTTTCGGCCGACTTATCTTCAATGAAATCGCCGAGCGAGGTGTCTTCGCCATCGCCCACAGGCGACTGGAGGGAGATAGGCTGTTGCGCCATCTTCATGATTTGCTGCACGCGATCGATCGCCATGTTCATTTCGTTAGCGACTTCCTCAGCGGTCGGTTCGTGGCCGAGCTCCTGGGTGAGCTGCTTCTGGACCTGCATGACCTTATTGAGGGTCTCGATCATGTGTACCGGAATACGGATGGTGCGGGCCTGGTCAGCGATGGAGCGCGTGATGGCCTGGCGGATCCACCAGGTGGCGTAAGTGGAGAACTTGTAGCCGCGGCGGTATTCGAATTTCTCGACGGCCTTCACGAGGCCCATGTTGCCTTCCTGGATGAGGTCGGTGAAAAGCAGGCCGCGATTCTGGTACTTCTTGGCGATCGAGATCACGAGGCGGAGATTGTGTTCCACCATTTCGGTCTTGGCGCGCTGGGCTTCGTCGAGGTGCTTGCGCACATTGCGGGAGAGGTGCAGGAGTTCGGTCGGCGTAAGGCGCCAGCGGAGCTCGATTTCGCGGGTGCGGGAGGCGGAAACCTCGGGCTTGCTGGCCAACTTTGCGCGCACTGGGCCGCGGGCGACGATGGTCGGCTCGATGAGTTTGCGGGCGTCGTCGATGTCGCTCTTGATGTCCGGCAATTCGAGCCACTCTTCGAACAGCTTCATCTTGAAGCAGAACTTCCGGAGGATGTCCTTGGCGCCTTCCTTAGGGGTTAGCTCAAGCTTACGGTGGGCCTCGCGCACTTTAGGCTTCTTGGCTTCGTCGGTTTCGTCGAGGTACTTCTGCCAGGCCTTATCTAATTTGGCCTTGAGCTTGGAGCACTCCTCCGTGGCCTTGGGGAGCATCTTGTAATAGGCATCGCGTGATTCAACTTTCTTATCAATGACCACCTTGTCGAAGCGCTCTTCCTTGCGGAGGACCTTGAGGGCGAGGTCGAGCTGATAGGGCAGGGTGAGCCAGCAGGAGAAGAGGAATTCTTGGGCGCGTAATTCGGCGTCCTCAATCCGCTTCGAGATTTCCACTTCTTGTTCGCGAGTCAGGAGGGGCTTATGCCCCATCTGCTTCAAGTAGACATTGAAAGGGTCGTAAGGAGCGTCGGCCGGGACGGTGCGCGCAGCTTCTTCTTCGGAATCTTCGACCTTCTTGCGGTACGTTTCGACTTCATCTTCGTCCAGGAGTTTGATGTCCAGGTTGTCGAGGATGTTCATGATGTTCTCGATCAACTCTGGGTCGGTGGCGCTGTCCGGGATGATCTCGTTGATGTTCTGGACGGTGACATAGCCGTTCTTCTTCGAAAGCACCACGAGTTGCTGGACCTTCTCGTTAATCTGATGGCTGACCGCAGGTGTGGTGATTGGCTTGGCCGGAATGGTGGCTTTACCTATCGGAGCTTTGGTGCTGACGGCGGCTTTACCGACGGGCACCGCAGCCTTGGCAGCGGGCGCTAAAGCTTTGGCGGCAACCGGGGCGGGCTTAACCGCATTTTTCCCAGCAGGGGCTGGTGCCGCCTTGGCGGGAGGCAATTTGGCGACCGCCTTTACGGGTGCGACCTTGGCCGGGACAGCCTTAGTCGGTGAGGCCGCCTTGGCGACGGTCTTGACGGCTGGCTTGACCGCAGCTTTCGGGGCGGGCTTAGCAACGGCGGCCTTCGGGGCGGGCTTAGCGGTGGACTTCTTGGAGTTCTTGTCGGGCATGAGTGTAAAATTAGGGAGGAGAGGTCAGGACGGGCGGAAGGGCGTGGGACTTGCGGAGGGCGATTTTCTCTGACTGGAGGACATTCAGCCGGGTGACATCGTCCACCGGGGTGGAGGCGATCCGGGAATCCAGGCTGCGCATCAAGGCCTGCACGTGCCGGAAGTGGAAGGCCTTGAGGATCGTATTCGCCCGCGGCAGGATTTCCTTTTCTTCTTCGCTTCCTGAAAAGCCTTCCGCGGAAAGCCGGGCGGCTTCCGTGCGCAAATCGTCGTCCAGGGCGTTAAGGGCCTCGCGGAGTCCGTTAAAATGACCGTTAGCGGCTTCGTTCAAAAGGGTCATCAGGAGCAGGCCTCCGCGCCCAGACTGGTCAATCCATTCAAGCGGCAATGAATGTCCGATAGGGATGAAGTAGGTATCATGCCGCAGAAGGAACAGTATCAAATCCTCCTCCGGCGTTGTCAAGCCCCCCCCCCTTGACAACCGGCTGCTCCGACGTCTGATCGGCTCCGGCGAGCTGAGCGGCGGGCCGTTGGGCCATGGTTTGGGCGCGGTGGCGCTCATAGGCCATATGCATCTCGCGGATGCCGATACCCGCATGCCGGGCGGCCTCATTGAGGGCTTCACGGACGATTTCTTCCGCCCCTGCCTGCTCAACAATAGGAAAGAGTGCCTCGAGTAAGGTCAACCGGCGGGCCAAAGGGAGGCTGGCCGAGCCTTCAGGCACCAACGATTGGACGCAGAACTGCATCGCACTGCGAGCACCCGCAGCGAGCGCAGCCCATTGCGAGGCATCGGTGGTCGAAAAATACTCATCGGGGTCCTTGCCGCCAGGCAGGGATAGGAAGCGAATGTCGAGGCCCTCCCGCAGGCCAATCGGTAAGAGACGCAGGGCGGCTTTCTGGCCGGCCGCATCCGCATCTAAAAAGACCAACAGCCGTTGGGTGAATCGACGCAGCTGTTGCATGTGCTCTTCGGTGACCGCGGTACCTTGGGCGGCAATGGCGCCAGGGATGCCTGCGGAGTGACAGCGGATGGCGTCCAATTGACCTTCCACGAGCACGAAAGGTTCCGTGTCCTTGCGAGTCATGCGCGCCCGATCGATATTAAAAACCGTGCGGGATTTCTTAAAGAGTTCGGTTTCTGGCGAATTGACATACTTCGCCTCTCGGGACGGATCGTCTTGGGGCGTGATGTCGAGCGTACGGGCCGTGAATGCGATGACGCGGCCCTGGATGTCGCGGATGGGAATGATCAATCTACCACGGAAACGACAACGCCAGCGCAGGGGGTCGGGCACTCGGTCGACTCCGAAGAATAGGCCAGTCTGCGCCAGGGCTTCGCGCGTGTAGCCTTTTTTAATCAGGCCAGGAATGAGTTTGGAATCATCGACCGGCGCAAAGCCAATGCCGAATGAATCTGCAACCTCGAGGGTGAACTTCCGCTTCTGGGTCCAGTAGTCGCGAATCCATTCTCCGTGGACGGGGTCCTCCAAGAAGCATCGGCGCCAATAGTCGGCTACGAGTTCATGGATTTCCAAGAGTTGTCCGCGGAAAGACTTCTCACTCTTCCCGTCGCCACCGCTCTCATACTCGAGCTTAAAGCCGAAACGCGTTGCGACGCGCTCGATGGATTCAGGGAAGTCCAGGCCTTCGCGATTCATGACGAGCTTAAAGGCGTCGCCGCCTTGCTGCGTGCTGAAGCAATACCACAGCCCAGTCTCTGGGTTCACTTTGAAAGACGGACTTTTCTCTGACTTAAACGGGCTGAGGCCCCACCAATCACGCCCCCGCTGTTTCATCTGGGTGTAGTCTCCCGCGAGTGCCACGATGTCGGCACGTTGACGAAGATCGTCGATGGATTTGCGGGAAATACGGGCCACGGCTGTCAAGGGGTGTCTGTCAAGTGGGTCGGGGCAAACGAAAATGATTCCCAATCGGGTAGGGACACGTTGGGAGTTATGCCTACGACAGCCGAAGCCGCAATGGGGTCCCAACTATTTGCCAGCTGGGTAACCTTTTAGCACTCGTCGCAAAGCTTGTGCCGTATCTGGGCCGCTTTGGCCTTTAGTTCGGCGGCTTCGCTCGTCCGTCCGGCCTTTCGGAGGGTATCAGCCAAATTGTCCAAGACGTTGGCGACTTCACGTTTCTCGCCTCCGGGGAGCTTCTCGACCCCCACCAATTGCCGCCGAAAAAGCACCTCGGCTTCCCGGGTGTGGCCCAGTTTGAGCTCTAAGCCACCTAGGATGCTCAAAGTTCCGAGTACATCAGGATGTTCACCTCCCAGGGAGGATGTTTCGAGCCTGAGGACGACGTAATAGATCTCCGAAGCTTCCTGAAGGTTGCCTTGGCGGTAATGCAGGCCGGCCAGTTGGGTGCGCAGATTGATGATGGCTTCGATTGAACCGGCCGGGGCCGACTCCAAAAGTACCACGGCCTCTTGGTATAACTTCTCGGCCTCATGAGGCTCACCCAGCGATACGTCGATGCCCGCAAGTTCGCGGCGCAGATCCGCACTCGTGGCGCGTTCATCCCGCGAGGCAATCGGGGAGAGGGCGATGGCCTGACGCAATAATGCCCGTGCGTGATCAATCTGATTGGCCGCCCGAGCCTGGCTGGCTTGTTGCCGCAAAGCCTCTACAGGCGAAACCGGCGCAACGTCGCCGACGCATCCCAGCAGAAGCCAAGAGGCGAAGGCAGCGTTTAACCAGCAACGCACCATTAGTCTCCGAGGAAACTGGCGTCGTCACACTGTGCCTTGAAATAAGGAGAGGCTCCATCGACTTCGACCGTGAGTGCGTGGTTGCCAGCGGGAATCGAAGCACTGGCCTTGCCAGCCTTGATCTCAAGCGGTTGACCATCGAGCCAAGCCGCTTTGACACCCGTGAAGATCAGCGGTTTCGCGGTCGCGGCTGCGGTCGTGAGACGAGCGGTGGCATAAAGGCGACCAGGGTTGAATTCCTTCGTCAACTGACCGTTGACCAGCGTGTAGACGGCCGTGGGGGCGGCTGATTTCGCGAGCGCACCAGGCGGTTGGTCACCAAAGACCCACAGGCGGGCGACGTTACTCTTGCTGGCGTCAAATGGGCCGGGTTTGCCGACTTCACCAAGGAACGCCATCAGGTTGCGGCGGGGAACATAGTCCATGGCATCGACCAAGCCGGCTGGCATGATGCTACCAATGTTCTCACGGCTAACGATGTTAGCCTTAATAAGCGCAAGTTCAACGCCGGGACCTGGGCGAATAATGAGTTCGGTGGCATTCTCCCGAGCCGGAATGCCCGTCATCAGGCTACCATCCTTCATCTTGAACGAGAAGGCGTGATAGCCTTCTTTCACTTTAGCGGCGGGATTAATAACGCTCTCAATAATGTAATCGAGCGGGGCGCTGGCACCGAGGCTACTCAAGTCGGGTCCGAGTTTACCGCCCGCTCCGCCGATAGCGTGGCAGAGCGTGCAGCCTGCTTTGCGGTAATGGATTTCACCATCAGCCGGGTCGGCTCCGAGTTTGATGCCGTTAATCATGCCGGCAATTTCGCCAGGGTAATTGCGGACAGTGTTCTTGGTGCCCGCGAGAGGCTCGATGACTTTAACCAAGGCCTGACCATTGCGGCCCAGCGAGCGTGCGGCTTGCAGGGCCGCGGAGAGGGTCTCCGGACTGAGCCCCTTAGGGAATTCTTTCATCAGTCGCGGGGTGAAGCTACCGACCTGGAAGAGTTGCGTCCAAGTTTTGACGGCCTGTGGGCGGTTCTTGATCTGTGCGAAAATCGAAGGCAAGACCTTGATCGCATCGGCAGGGCCATGCACCGCGAGTGCGGGTAAAGCGGTCCGACGAACTTCGATGGGTTGATCGTCCTTGGTGAGTTTGCGCAGGATATCGAGTGAGACTTGGGAGCCGGTCTGGCGCATGGATTCCACGGCGGCAGTCCGGAGGGCATCGTCCTTGGCATTCGCACCATAGGTATAGCCAATCTTGCTGATAAGGGCGGTGAGCTTCCATTCACCGATGAGACGAATCGTCGAGACACGGAGGTCGTACGGGGTCTTCTCATTAAGGAATTCGCTGATGCCGTTCAGATCACCGTTCGGGCGAACGTTGCGTGAGCGTGCGGCCTCGATGAGCGCATCGGCGGCCCGCTGACGGGTCGACGGTTTGAGCGCCGCATCGTTAATCATGGCCTGATAGAGTAGGGTGGCCTCCGTGGACGTACCCGCTTTACCAATCAGTTCAATCCACGGTCCGGTGCCTTCACTATCGATGATGCGTCCGACGAACAGTCGCTGGACGTAGGGCGTCGCGATGCCGGGGTCGATGGCCTTGACGATGGCGTCCAGCAGGGCTTCCTGACCGTTTACCTTGGCCGGGTTGGCGGCGATGTCTTCGAGCCAGGGTCGGGCTAATTCATTGATGCTCGTCCAAGCTGCGAAATCCAGAAAGGAGTCATCGGCGTTCTTCGGGAGATGCGAAAGGACGGCCGATGCGCTCTGCGGGGTGCGCACACGTGCGAGGGCTCGGTAGGCTTCAAGTTGTACGCGAGGGTTGGCGTGGGACAAGAAAGGTGCGAGTTCGGACGCATCCGTGGCACTGCGGGTCCCGAGCGATTTGCCGAGCTCACGCAGGCCGACCTGAATGCTCACCGGGTCAGTGCTTTTAAGTAGGACCGAGAGATGGCTGGTGTCAGTGGTGCGACCGCTGAGAAGCCAAGCCGCCTGACGACGGGTGAAGTCATCCTTCGCCCAGGCGTCGAGCGCCGCCTTGAGGTCAGCAAAAGGCACTTTGGCCAGTTCGTGTCGCGCCTGTTCGAAATCCCAGCGATTTGCGGAAAGGAGCTTCGCCAGCAACTCATTGATGGGCTTATCTAAAAGCGACTCCCATGCGAGCGGCTTGCTTGCTTCTGGGGCGATGCGCCAGATGCGACCGTGCAACTTGTCACGCCGCGGGTCACGGAAATCGACTTCGCCATGATTGATAATGGGGTTAGACCAGTCGGCGACATAGAGTGCGCCGTCCGGACCCATCTTGGGGGTAATCGGCCGGAAGGAAACATCGCTGGTGCGGACGACGTCCGGCATTTCCTTTGTCACATAGCCAGATTTCGGCAGTGCGTCGGCAGTGAAATCATTGAAGCTGAAGCGTACGATGCGGTGCGCACGGAAATCGCACGTGATGGCATTGCCCTGCCAGTCTGCGCTGAACAGCGGGCTCTGCAGTAATTCCAGGCCGCTAAACTTTGGGTAAGAGCCAGGGCTAATGCTGCCGATGAGGCGACGGGCGCCTTCAGAGGGAGGGAAGGTGGCACCGGGGAAGGCCCAATGAACGCCGCTACCATCAGCACCCGAAGTCAGGAAGGTCTGGCCATTGGTATCTTCTTGTTGGCCCCAAGCGTTGACGAGTCCCTTGGAGTGGACTTCGAGGCGTTCCGTGTTGGGGTCGTAAGCAAAGGCGACGCCAGAGTTAGCACGGACCAACCCCCAGGGGGTTTCGAGGTGCGAGTGAATGTAAATCGTCTGATGGAAATACAGGCGCCCATCGATGCCCCAGTGAAGCGTATGGAGGATGTGATGCGTGTCTTCCGTGCCGAAACCGCTCAGGACAATCCGGCGGTCAGCCAGAACGCCGTCACCGTTCGGATTCGTGAGATGGAGGAGCTCGGTGCTGGCGCCAACGAAACAGCCGCCGCGATTATCAGGGGCAACGCCCGAAGGGATCAGCAGGTGGTCGGCAACGATGCGCGACGCGTCGGCCGTACCGGTGTGCTTGGTGTCTTCGAGCAGGATGATCTTATCATTTCCGGTTGATGGACCAAACTTCGAGGCGTCGCCCGTCATCTGGGCGGCAAGGTCCTCAGGGTTCACTTGCGGATAAGTGTTGGAGGTGGCGACCCACAGACGACCTGAGGTATCCCAATTCATATGGACCGGCTTCTCGAGTAACGGGTTTTCAGCGAAGAGGGTCATCTTCAGCCCATCGGAGAGCTTAAACTCAGGGGCGGGCAAGGGAGGCAGAATTGAAAGTTTGGCCGGGGCTTTAGATTCAGGGGCGAGTGCGCTGGGCTGGCCGCCCGATACCGCGATGACATCCGCCTCGGCTTTATCAATCAGGGGATCGAACTTTGGGATCTCGACGGCGTTCTGGCCCTGTTCGCGCTTACGGAAGCCGAAGATGTAGGTGTAATTCGCCGGGCGGCTACGATGGAAGAAGAGCGAGTTCTTGCGAAGAATGCTTGCACGGAGAGCGTCGGTGGTCGCGGTCGGCTTATCCCAACCATCTTTGTTAACGCTCCAGCCGAGCTGACCAGCGAGGCCTTCGCTGAGCGCGCGGTAGCCTTTGTCCGTAAGGTGAATGCCGTTGTCAGTGCCGAGGGGGAGTTCAATGCCCGCGCTATTTTTCCATTCAGCACGCAAGAAGGGGGCTCCTTTTTCCATGGCGAGCTCCTGCAGCACGAGTTCATATGCATCGAGCATCTGATTGTGCTCAGCGGGATCAGGCAGCCCCGGGCGGGTGCCACGAAGGTCTTCGTGGCGAATGGGGCCAAGAATCACGAAGCGAACCTTGCCGTCGGGGCTGGCTTCCTTGATGAGCTCCATCAGTTGTGCGACTTCGCGCTTCAACTTTGCCGGGGTGTGCTCGGTGCCATAGCGGGCGGCATCCGGGTTCAAGACGGGATCGTTCTTGCGGTAAGTAAGTTCTTCCAAGGACGCCGCCATGCCGTAGCCAATCACGGCGACGGTCGGCTTAACCACGGCGAGCTGCTCCTTGAGTTGCTCCATGCCTTTGACGACGGGATCGAAGCTGGCGCGAGAAGCACCGAGGGGAGTGTCGCCGCTGTAGCCAAGATTACGCACGGCAAACTTTTTACCCGGGAACTCCTGGCGCATCTTGGTCTCGATTTCACCATAGTTGTTTTCGCGCTCAATCAGCACATCGCCGATGAGCAAGACGCGGTCACCATCCACCAGGGTGAGTTTACGTGTCTGACCTGCCAGCGGGAGGCAGAGAAGGGTAAGGGCACAGAGTGCCGCAAAGGCGGGGTGGCGGGGCATAGTCTGGATTGGAAGGAGTTTAGTGCCTGTGGCGAGGCGACTTTCGACCCTTGGGGTGAAAAGTTGTTGCCAACAATCGCTGGCAAAAACCCTCAAATAGCCACCGGTGGGCTCAGCTCAGTCGACCCACTTCGGCCAAGCCGCTCGAAAGGCGAGTTGGGCCTCACGGTCCGGAAGCTCCGGGCGGGCGGGGTCATTGAGGAATTTGAGCGGAAAGGCGGGCTTTAAATGGAGAATGCGCACGACCTGGTCGACAACCTCGAAGACGGCGTACCAAGCACCACACCCGATATCGAAAAGGTCGCCGTGGCGGCTACGAATCCGGCGTGTGCGGTGCGGGGTCGGGTCCCGGCTGAGTATCTCGAGGAGCCGAGCCCGGAAATCAATCGACCAATGATCACGCAGCCAAGTCATGTGCTCGCTTGCTAGGGGGGTAAACTCCACGGCAAAGGCGGGCGGGATGCTCAAGGCGGCATCGACTTCGTCAATCCATCCGGCCTTGGATTCAGGGAATGAATCGTACGAAGGGATGTAGGGCTTGATGTCGAACACGGGGGTACCCTCGACGAGGTCGCACGGTCCAAGAACGAGTTTCCCTTTTTTGATCTCAATCAATTGCACAGGGGTAATGCCAATTGGGTTCGGGCGATGGGGCGAACGGGTGGCGAAGACGCCACGACGCTTTGAAGGCCCACGTGGGGGGAGGACCTCGGGGCGCCAGTCGGTATTCCGGTGGAACCACCAAATGAGCCAGATGCGATCAAACCCCGCGAGGTCCTTCAGGGCTTTCTGATACTTGTCCCCCGGGATCATCTCGAGGATGTTGGTCTCCGCCTGCTTCTCATCGGGTTGATGACGGGCATCGAATTTCAATGGCTTCCCCGAGCGGATGAAACCGATGGGCGTGATGTTTAATCCCGATTCCAAGATGACTAAGCCGTAGGGTGATTCGATGAAAAGGCAAAGATTCATTGTCTTCGGACTCCCGCAGGCTACCCCTTGAGTCGCACCGATGTCCGCGGAGATCATCAATCTTTCCTGTTATAAGTTCGCGCCCCTCGCCGACCTAGATGCGTTGCGCACCCGCCTACAGGAGGTCGCCCAGGAACACGCACTCAAAGGGACCATCCTGCTAGCCCCAGAGGGCATCAACTTCTTCATCGCCGGGACAAAGCCCCAGCTGGAAGCCATCTTAAGGGTGATTCGCTCGATTCCCGGGCTGGAAAATGTCTTGCCGAAAGAGAGCCCGAGCTCCGAGCAACCGTTCAAGCGCATGCTCGTGAAGATCAAGAAAGAGATCATCGCTTTCGGTGTCGAGGGCGTCGACCCGGCTCGCAACCCATCTCCGAAGATTTCCGCTCGTCAGTTGAAACAATGGCTGGATGAAGGTCGGCCGGTGACACTGTTGGATGCCCGTAACGATTATGAAATCCGGATGGGCACGTTCAAAGGTGCGCTCGTTCCCGGTATCTGGAACTTTCGGGATTTCCCCGCCGCGGCAGATAAGTTACCAGCAGAATTAAAGGCGCAACCGGTGGTTATGTTCTGCACGGGAGGTATTCGCTGCGAGAAGGCGGGTCCGTTCATGGCCATGCGCGGCTATACGGATGTCTTGCAACTGGACGGTGGCATATTGAAATACTTCGAAGAAGTCGGCGGCGACCACTACGAGGGCGAGTGCTTCGTCTTTGACGAACGTGTCGGCGTCGGACCCGATCTGCGCGAGACGGGTTCCGTGATCTGTTATCACTGCCAGATGCCTCTCACCGTCGAAGATCAACGACGCCCAGAATATGTCTACGAGGTCTCCTGTCACCATTGCGTGCACGGCAAGCCACGGGGTAGGGGGAATACCGGAGAGGCCCCTTGAGCTTTACCAGCGCAGTTCGGATAGGCTGAACCAGCGACGCTTACTCTTGGGGATGCGCAACAGCAACTGCGCATCATCCACTCCCCGCATAATGCCCGTCCGGACGATGACCCCATCGATGCCGGCATGAGCCGCTCCGAGTAAATCATGCTCCGGGCTATCCCCAATCGCGAGTACGGTCATGGGCGGCGGGTTGCCCGCCACTGACAGCGCGGTCCGATAAATATCCCCATGTGGTTTGCCAAAGTAGCGAACGACGGCGCCTTTATTTTCAAGTTCGCGGGCGATGGCGCCAGCCGAGGGGCGGATGCCTTTCGGCGTGAGCATTTCGAGGTCGGGATTACAAACGGCGATGGTGACACCGCGGTTCGCCGCTTTAGTGAGATCGCGAATCTGTTCGCGCCAATTCCGGTCAGGTTCCTGACTGGCGGCCAAGATGATGCCTTCGGCCTCATCTGGCCACGCCGCGATAAAGCCCATCTCGCCGAAGCCGTAATCATCGCCGGGTTTGCCTGAAATATGCACCTTGGCTCCAGGCCGGAAGCCTTCACCGAGTGTCCCGGCCTTGATGGCCGCCTGGGCGGCATCCCCTGAGGTCACAACCTGGTCAATGTGTGTCGCATCGAAACCGAACTTCGCCAGGCGCAACCAATTGTCCGCCCCCGTCTTGGCAGAATTCGAGAGGACGATGACTTTGCCGCCGCTTTCACGAAACTTCTGCAATGCTTCGGCCGCCTGCGGGTATGCCGTGGTGCCGTCATGCAACGTACCAAACTGGTCAACCAAGAGAACGCCGTACTGCGGCGCAATCTCGGAGAGGCTGGCGATGTTCAGAATCTCACTCATGGCAGGGTGAGTTCGTGGCCGAGTCCACGCCATGCGACTCGAGCCGCCCCGGCGGCTGCTTCTTCGCTCCACGCGGGCGTTAACTCAACACCGAGTGAGGCCTCGCGGAGCTTCATCCAAATCGCACTGCGGGCACCGCCGCCCCCATGACGTACGGAAAGTAACGCTGGGCCGCCGAGTTCATGCAAACGGGCATAGCCTTGTTGTTCGATGCGGGCGAGGGATTCATAGATGCCCTGCAGGAATTGTGCATCATCCGCAGGGCGCGGGGTGAGTCGAGGTGCGAGGTTGGCGTCCGCCACGGGAAAGCGTTCACCGGTTGACGGCAGGGGATAGTAATCCAATCCGGTTGCTTTCGTTGGACACATCTTTGCTTCCAGTTCCGCGAGTTGGTTCTGGTCAAAGAACTGCAAAAGCGTCTTTCCACCACAATTAGACGCGCCTCCCGCGAGCCATTGGTCTCCGAGGCGATGGCTGTAAATGCCATGTTCGGGGGCAAAGATCGGGCGGTCGCACATAACCTTGAGCACCAACGTCGAACCTAGGGCCGTCGAGGCATCGCCGGGACGAGCAGCACCGCTGGCAAGGAAAGTCGCACATCCATCCGTGGTGCCCGCGATAATTGGAATGCCCGCGGGAATGCCCAGGGCGATACCGGCTTGACCGGAGACTTCGCCGATGGGGGTGCCGACGGGCACAACCTCCGGAAGCAGGCCAGGAGCCAGACCGAACTCTTTCAGCCAGGCTGGCCAGGTCCGCGCCATCGGATCATATCCAGTCTTCAACGCATTGTTCTCATCGGTCTGCCAGTTGGTCGCCCCGAGGCAGCCGTTAATCCAATCCGCTTGATGGATGATGCAGTGCAGTCGCGGGAGATTCACCCAGCCAAGCGCGCGGGCCACGGGTGAGGTCGCGCCATGCGCTGCGCTTTCCCGCGGGGCGAGGTTTTTGATCTTCGCGGCGAGTTCACCGGTGTCGGCATCGTCATACATTCGAGCCAGCGCCAGTGGCCGATTGTGATTATCGACCGGAAGGATGGTGCCGGAAGTTGCATCAACGGCGATGGCCCGAGTTCCCGCGAGATCGAGCACCTTGCTCAGTTCATCCAAGGCAGTCCGGCAGCCATTCCACCAATCCTCCGGAGATTGTTCGCGCCGCGCCCCCTCCACCCGCGTGGCGGGTAACTGAGCCGTGCCCGAACCTAAGATGGTACCCGCACCATCGACAGCCACCGCACGTACGCCGGAAGTACCTAGGTCGAGGCCAATGACAAATCCTTGCATGGGGTGGGTGTGACTTTCGGGCGATGAAAGAGCAAGCGAGATGCCTCAGTGGGGCGAAAGCTCATCCCAGTTCTTGAGGCCGCAGGTCTGCAGGTAAGGCGCGGCGACGGTATCCCATTCCGGCGTGCCCGCTGCCTTAAGGGCAAACCAAATGGGGCGCTTCTGATTGGGCTCAGCGATAGTGCCTTCCTTGTTACTCCAAAGGCCAAGGAGTAGGCCGCCTTCCTTGGCATGATCGACGTGCCGATGATAGAGGAATGAATCGATGGCACCGTTGAGCCGGGTGATTTTTTCCCAGGCATACGCGTAGGCCGCCGCCTGTTCGGCACGGGCGTCGGGTCGTTGAGTGAAGTTAAAGCCTTGTTCCGTGAGGCTCAGTCGTCGTGGTTTACCTGCGTAGAGAAATTCAGGCGTGGCGAGTTTCTTGGTCAGCACCTCGAGGTTTTTAAACGTTACCTTGGGCGTGTCGTCGTCGAACGTGACCTTATCGAGCCAAGTCCGCGGGTCACGTAGATTGGTAGGGTACGGATGGAAGGCCAGGTTCCAGTCGAAGTCACCGCGCTCCCGGGCGCGTTGGGCAAATCGTTCGAGCAGTGATCGGCCCGGGCAGGATAGTAGAGGGTCGGGATGATTCTTTGCTGTCCAATGATGCTCTAAAGACAGATAGAGGCGTGCGTGCTTGGAATGGCGACGCAACGATTCCCAGGCAAGGCGGGTCTGGTCTTCATATTGCAGCGCGACTTCTTCGACGGAGGCCGGGCCCATCTGGTGCCATTCGTGGTGGGAGTTGACTTCATTGCTAATCACCCAGCCCCAAGCGCGCCCATGGGACCCGTCGACCCCGGACCAGCGCTGGGCGACAAAACTCGTTAGGGCTTTATAGCACGCCCGACCTTCCGGCGTGATGGTGTTAGCCGCCATCGTGGTGCCTTTAATCGGGTCGGCCTTCGGGTGAATCGTTAGTTCGCGGATATGTTCATCGGGCGAGCGGTAGGTAATCAGGATCAGGGTGACGTTAATCCCCTGATCGCTGAGCGGCTTGATCTGTCGGTCCATCGCGGCGACATATTTCTCGTTGATGCAAAAGGTGAAGCCATCGGCGACCGCGGTGAGCTGGCCGGGCTTAATATCGCGGTGTGGCGCAAGCAGGGCATGAAGACCGAGGTTGAGGCCGGCGTGATGGATTCCTAGCTCCAGGGCGTCTGGAATCATTTGCACTTGGAGGCCCTTGGGGCTGCTGGACGCAGGGAAGGGCGTCTCGTCAGGTTTCGCGACGGCAAAGACGGTCACCATCACCATTAAACACGCGAGGCGCATACCTAGACGTCATGCCGATTGGCTTCTTATTTCAAGGGGTAAATCGACTGACGATTGACCTGCCCCGGCATCGAGATAAACCACCCGTATCCCCATGCGCCTCCTCGCCGCTTTCTTCTGTTTCGCTTCCGCCGCCCTTTCGGCCGAACCCGCTCGGCAGCCCAACATCGTTTTCATCTTCTCGGATGACCACGCCTACCAAGCGATCAGTGCCTACGGTGATTACCGTAACCTCAATCAAACCCCCCACATCGATCGCATTGGCCGGGAGGGCATGCGTTTTGATCGTGCGTTGGTGACCAATTCAATCTGCGGACCGAGTCGGGCCGTTATTCTCACGGGTAAATACTCCCATCTAAACGGCTTCTACAATAACACCAATTGCGTCTTTAACGGCGAACAGCTAACCTTTCCAAAACTATTACAAAAAGCCGGATACCAGACAGCCATCGTCGGCAAGTGGCACCTCGGCAGTAATCCAACGGGCTTCGATTTCTGGCAAGTGCTTCCCGATCAAGGCATCTATTACAACCCTCCCATGCTGACGGCGGCTGGAAAAATTCCGAACACGGGCTATGTGACCGACATCATTACGGACGCCTCGTTGAACTGGCTGGAGCGCCGCGACAAGAACAAACCCTTCATGCTGATGTGCCAGCATAAGGCACCGCATCGCGAATGGGAACCTAACATCAAGGATTTGAATTTTGATCACGATCGCGCCTACCCCGAGCCGAAGAGCCTGTTCGATGATTATGCTCATCGCGCCAAACAGGTCGCCGATAATGATATGACCATCGAGCACACGATGACTCCTCGGGATCTTAAGCTGGTCCGACCAATCCAGTTGGACGCCGAACAGTCTGCCGTTTGGGATGCCTATTACGAACCGCGCAATGAGGCCTATCGTAAGGCCAATCCGCAAGGTCAGGACCTCGTCCGCTGGCGCTACCAGCGCTATATGCACGACTACTTGGCTTGCGTGAAATCGGTCGACGATAGCGTCGGCCGCGTCCTGAAATACCTCGATGACCACGGTCTGGCGGAGAATACCATCGTTATTTATTCGTCCGACCAAGGGTTCTACCTCGGCGAACACGGTTGGTTCGACAAGCGCTGGATCTTCGAAGAATCCGTGCGCACGCCTCTGTTGGTTCGCTGGCCCGGCGTGACGAAGGCGGGCACCGTCAACAAGTCCTTGGTCTCGAATGTCGACTATGCGGCGACTTTCCTCGCCATGGCCGGTCAGCCGACACCGCCCGAAATGCAGGGCCGCAGCCTGACCCCGATACTAGCTGGCCATACGCCGACTGATTGGCGCCAAGATTTCTATTACCACTATTACGAGTATCCTTCCCCGCATCACGTCTCGCCCCATTACGGCGTAATCACCGAGCGCTATAAATTGGTCCATTACTATGGCAGTGGCGAAGAGCGCACCGACTTGTTCGACAGCGAGAAGGACCCGCTGGAGTTACGGAGTTTCTTCGGCGATAAAGATTATGTGACCGTCCAGGCGGACCTCGAAGCCCGCCTGAAGCGTCTCCGCAGCGAGTTGCAAGTCCCCGAAAAGGATGACCCGATGGCGACGGGCGAGCGGGGCGGCAAACCCGGCGCCAAGGGCAAGAAAGCCGGCGCCGCGAAGAAGCCGGCCGAGGGCACGAAATAGTTAGGAGGTTAGGGTTGGCGAGAGGGCAAGGGCTATCTAGATAACGCCCATGCTCTTTCGTGGCTTTTTCCTCGGCCTGTTCGCCGTTGTCCCTGTCTTCGCTTCGGTCCAAGAGACGGAAGGCTTGCGTCTCGCGAGGGGCCAACAGATGGCCGTGGGCCAACCGATGCGGACCTGGAGTTTCGCCTCCTTCCCGCCCCCGATGCAGGATTGGCCGACGGAGGTTAAGGGCGCCTTCGTCGAGCTCCGGTGCGAGGATCATCAATTCTCAGAGGCTGCTTTGATTCTATTGCGCGATGATTACCGACTGCGGAGTTACCCAGCTAGATTATTGTCCCCGGCTGACCGTGCCTTGGCCGAACAGCTCGAGCTGAAGCGCCGCACAGCCCAATCACCCAAACTACGCACGGAATACCCCTTGGTGATGAAAGCCTACTCTCCCGAGACGGCTTCCGTCGCTGTCAGTCCACACTTCGCCTTTTACACCGGACCCGACAAAGAGGGGTCAGGCAAAAAAGCCTTTGGTCCCGGATTCTTAGATGAACAGAAGGCTTGGTTCGAAAAAGTCTGGACCCACCTCGACCTGCTCGGGGCCCCCATGCCGATGGCCGCCGATCCTGCGCCCCATAAACTGAACGTGTATGTCACGGGGACGGGCCTCACGAAGCACAAGGATGGCTTCGCCTTCGGCGGCGCTGATGTGATCATGCACCCGAACGCCCTGGGCGACGGAAGCAGCGTGGTCATCCACGAGTTTACCCACTCGGTGCAGTATTATTCCAAGGGTTTTCGCGACTCGCCGTACGTCGGTTGGTTCTGGGAGTGCCACGCTAACTGGAGTACCCACCAATTCATGCCGGCTTACCCACCCGTACTCGGGCATTACGCCGAGCGCGCGCACTACGAACTAAATTCCAGTCGCCATAACTACGGCTCTTGGCCTTTCCTGCAGGTGTTGGCTGAGGACCCGCGCTTCGGTTGGTCCTTTCCGTACGAAATCTGGCCAGCCTGTCGACGCAACGACCGCGACGGCGCCCTGGAGGATCCGTTGCAGACGATTATGCGACTCGGCGTAGAGCGTAAAATCTGGAGTGATGGCGTCGACGGCTTTGGCGATACCATTGGAGAACTCGCCGCCCGCATGGTCGGCTGGGATTTTCAGAATCAATATTACCATCTTAAAGATCTTCGCCGACTTGAACGCGACCCCACCCGCATCTCCAGCCTAGCCACCGTCCTGGAGCAAGGTTCTGACCTGCGCTGGTATCCGCTTCATTCCCATGCACCGAAGCAATATGGGGTGAATCACCTTTGGCTGGAACCAACTCCCGGTGCCAAGTCATGCGAGGTAGATTTCGAAGGGTTGATCGATCCCACCGAGCATGCCGATTGGCGCGTCACCTTAGTCGCCGTTGATACCAAGGGGGTTTGTCGCTACAGCCCGACGGTCCGTCGGGGCAAGGTGTCGATTGATGTCAGACCGGGCGAGCAGTTCGCCTTGGCAGTGGCCGCGACACCCAGCAACTATACGCCACAGGAGTTTCGACCCGGCTTCGCGGTCAAACGCCGCTATCCGTATTCGATCGCGGTCGTCGGTGCACTGCCTACCGCCCCCCAATGGCGTGTAGCCGTGCCGACTGTCCCCGGTGCTCCGCACGCGAATGGCGGCGGGTTTGTGGCTAAATCGGCGAAGGTAGCTGCCACGGCCTATGTTGCCAAAGGGGCCCAGGTACTCGATGGAGCTCAAGTCACCGAGCGGGCCCGCATCTGCGGTCAGGCGATCGTCAGGCAGTCGGCCAAAGTCGGCGGCGACGCCTTAGTCAGTGGCCTCGCACGAGTGGGCGAACGTGCCCGCGTCGACGGTTCGGCACACGTCGGCGGGTATGCCAAACTTTCAGGTAAGGCGGTGCTCACGGGGCGAGCCCAGCTCTTAGAGTACGCGACCCTCGACGGCGAAGGCACGGTCTCGGGGGACGTTATGATCCGCGGTTTCGGCGAGGTCCACCTCTCACCCACGACCGAGGTGACGGGCACCGCCATGTTCGCCGAGGACCTCGAGGTGCATTTCGCCGGTTGCAAGACGCCGAGTTTCGACCGCGGCCTTTTCTACGGCTACCTCAATGCCGACCTTCTAAAGAAACCCCAGGAGGTCACCGATAACCGTGGTCTCTACGCCCATTGGAAGTTCGAGCCAACCCATGCGCCTATCGTCCGCGATCTCGTCGGTGACGCGGACGGACAGTTAGTCAACGTTGCCACCCAAATGGATTCTGAAAATCCAGTGACTCCCAATTTGAAGGGCCGCGACATGACCAAGGCCTTCGCGCGCGACGGGACCGTGTCGTACCTCCTTCCTTGCCGGGGCGGCTGCGAAGTAGGTGGCCACGTCCTATCGGCTGGCAATCTAGGCTTTGAGGCCTCCGTGATGATTCCATCGCAGACACTCGCTCGCACGGGTAAGCTGCTCTCCGCCGATGCCCCTGGGGTTTCGCTGACCTTCTCGGTGAAGGGAGACGACGTGTGGCTCCAACTCAGTTCGGCCAGGAGCAAGAGCTCGACCATCCGGGCAAAGGTTAGCCTCCCCGCCGGGCGATGGTTCCGTCTCGGCTTTACGATCAAGGAAGGCGAGTCTGCCATCTTTGTCGACGGACGTAAGATCGCCGCTGAGAAGGTCACCCTGCCGCTAAACTTCCTGTTCGCAGACACTCAAGCACCCAATCCTGCGTCCGCCCCGCGCGTTCTGATTGGAGCGGGTTTCCCTGGGTACATCGCCGAGGTCAAGGTCACCCATACTGGCGAACTGCCCGGCTTCGACGCGATTCCCAAGGGCTCGAAATAGCCCTTATTCGCCGACTTTCTTGGAGTTGGCTTGGGATTTTCCCGCGCCGACTTTATCTGCGGATTGATCATACGCAGGGTTGGCCGTCGGCAACTGGGCATCGACGGATTTAAGCCAAGCATCGAGCCGTACACGCATGGCCTTGGCGCGAACGGCTTCCGTCGTCGACAGGTCTCGGGTCTCGCCGATGTCGGCGGCTAGATTGTATAGTTCATCCCGATTGTCTTCGTAAAAATGGACGAGTCGGTATTCGCCCATGCGCACGGCACTATGCGGCGTCGCACCTCCGGGATGATAGTGAGGGTAATGCCAGAAGATGGCTTGGCGTTCGGGTGGTTTG